>DATFKM010000180.1:0-3516 GCA_035268645.1 Paracoccaceae bacterium
CGGCGGCGGGCTTCGTCGCGGAGGCGAAGGCGCGGGGGATCGGCACGCTGGAACTCAATCTCGAGCCCTCGGAGGGGGCGGAGATGTTCGACGCGGCGCGGCACGGTCCGGCCTCCGAGATCGTGCCGGCCTGGGTCGACGAGGTTCTGGGCCGCTGAGGCGGGACGGCCGGGGCGATCCGCGCCGGCCGCAGCGGGGCGGGTCACTCCGTCGCGGCGCCGCCGTGACCCATGCCGCCGCCGGGGCCTTCGACGGTGAGCTCGACGGTCAGACTGCGGCCGCTCTCGAACACCAGCTCGACCGGGAAGGTCGCGCCCGGGGGGAGCGGTTCGTGCAGGCCTATGAACATGTCGTGATCGCCGCCGCGCTCGAGGCGGGCCTCTCCGCCGGCGGGTATCTCGATGGCGTCGACCGGGCGCATCCGGGCGATGCCGTCGGAGATGACGTGGGTGTGCAGCTCGGTCTTGCGGGCGACGTCGGACCGCGCCTCGACGAGGCGGTCGGGCGTTTCGCCGGCGTTCATGACGGTCATGAACGCGGCGCCGGTGTTGGGGTTGCCGGAGCGGGCGTAGGCGTCCGTCACGGTCAGGTCGGCGGCGATGGCGGGCTGCGCGGCGATGAGCGCGAGGACGGCCACGGCGAAAATGCGGAACATGGGACGTCTCCCGATCCTGGGGGAATGAGCGGCGGGATCAGGCGGGTCCGGGGCGGGGCCCGATCGTGGGAGCGAGCCATCGTGCCGCGCCGCCCCGGCTGGGAGGGGCGACCCATGCGGCGCGGCCGTTTCGCGTCCGACGTCAGGCGGCGACGCCGGCTTTCGCGATCTCCTTCTTCACCTTCAGCGCGCGGGGCGAGAGATCCTCGTCCTTGGCCTTGGCGAGAAAGGCGTCGAGACCGCCCCGATGATCCACGGTGCGCAGCGCCGAGGAGCAGACGCGGAAGCGGAAGCCGCGGCCGAGCGATTCCGACTGCAGCGTCACCGTGTTCAGGTTCGGCAGGAAGCGGCGCTTGGTCTTGATGTTCGAGTGGCTCACGCGGTTGCCGACAAGGACGCCCTTGCCGGTGAGATCACAGCGACGGGACATCCGGGGTCCTCCGTTAGGGGTCGTCGGCGACATGCATGGTCGGGGCGCGTCTCGCGCGGCCCCGAATCCGAGAGCGGGTTGATAGGCGCGGGCGGCGCGCGCGTCAACTCGCGCCGCGGCCGGGCGCGGTTCAGCGCAGGCCGCCCTTCGGTCAGCGTCCGTCGCCGAAACGAAGGAGCCCGAGGATGACCGACACCCCCGCACTGGGCTGCCCGCGTTTCCGGCGCATCTCTCGGACGGACCTCGGGGCCGGACCAAACCGCCCCCTCGATCGCGGCGCTGCCCGGGGCCGGCTTCGCCTTCGCCTGGCCGACCCCGTTCGAGACGGTCGAATTCCGCCTCCCCGACGTTCCGGGCGCGCCCGTGGGCGAGGTGCGCTCGGTCGGCGCGACGGACGACCGCACGGGGGCTCGACGTGGCGGGGGCTCGACGTGGCGGGGACGCCGAAGGGCTTCGATCTCGGCCTGACCGGGACGAACGCGATCGGCGACGACGCGATGTGCCGCATCGCCTTCGACGCGGCGGGGTCGCCCCCTCGAGACGGTGGACGACGTCGGCCTCGGCCTGCCGGCGACGAGCCCGACCGTAGCCGAAGGCGGGGGCTCGTTCTTCGCTGCGGTCGACGGGACGGGTGCGAACCCTGACGTGCTCGGCTCCGTGGGCGGGGTGGTGCTGCGCGCCGGTCCCGAGCCCGACGTGCAGCGCGCCGGACGCGACGCGCTTGGCGGGCGGGCGGCAGGTGGTGGCGTTCCAGGACCGGTTCCTCGGGACGGACGAGCACGTCTTCTTCGCGCCGTTCGAAGCGGACGGCTCGGTCGCCGTCGCCCGGGAGGACGGCGACGCGCCCGGCGTGTCCCGCGCCCGCCGCTTCGACGACGCGTTCGACCCGGTCGGGGAGGAGTTCGTCCTCGCCACCGGGGGACGTGTGACGGAACCGGACCTCGCGCTGCTGGAGGACGGCCGCATCGCGGCGACGTGGACGGACCTGACCTCCGGCGACACCGACGTCGTCGTGTCGCTGTTCGACCCGCGCGGGGAGGCGGACTTCGGCGGCCCCGGCGCCGACGTCATCGCCGCACGGACGCAAGGAGGCGTCTTGCGCGCGGGAGGTGGCGACGACACGGTATTCGGCTGCGCCGAGGCGGACGGGCTCGAGGGCGGAGCGCGCCGGGACCTGCTTCCGAACGGGCGCGGCCGCGACACGCTGGAGGGCGGCGGCGGGTGCGACCGGCTCGACGGCGGCGACGGAGCGGATCCGTTCGCCTTCGGCCTCGACGACGTTTCCGACCGGGTGCACGACCTCGACCTGCGGCGGGATCGGCCGGACCTGACGGCGACCTCGGACGACGGTCTCGAGGGCCTGAAGATACGCGACCGCTGGGACGACGCGATCGTCGTGCACGAGGGAGGGCGCATCCGCCCTCGAGGGCATATCGGCCGACGAGGTGGCGGCAGCGCTTTTCGTGTTCGACGATCTCGCGGCGGTCTGAGGCCGGCGCGGCTCAGTCCGGCTCGCCGAGGCCGAATGCGGCGAGCGCCTCCGCCGCGGCGAGGGGGGGCGGTGTTTCGCCGGCGGCGACGGCTCGCTCGAGCTCGGGCCAGAGGGCGGCGACCTTCGGTTCGGCCCGGAAGCGGGTCAGGAGAGCCGATTCGACCTCGGCCGAGAGCCAGCGGACGGCCTGGGCGCGGCGGCGCGTCTCGAGATGGCCGTGGTCGCGGCGCCAGGCGTGCAGGGTCTCGATCGCCTCCCAGACCGGGGCCAGGCCCGGCCCCGAGACCGAGGAGACGGCGAGGGCCTTGGGGAAGTCCTTCGGGTCGCCCTCCCGCCGTCGCAGGAGGCGAAGCGCGCCGGCGTAGTCGCTGCGCGTCGCCTCGGCCTGCGCCTTGAGGTCGCCGTCGGCCTTGTTGATCAGGATCAGGTCGCAGATCTCCATGATGCCGCGCTTGACGCCCTGCAGCTCGTCCCCGCCGGCGGGGGCGAGGAGGAGGACGAACACGTCCGTCATGTCCGCCACCATCGTCTCCGACTGGCCGACGCCGACGGTCTCGACGATCACGAGGTCGAAGCCCGCGGCCTCGCACAGCAGGATCGCCTCGCGCGTGCGGCGGGCGACGCCGCCGAGGGTGGCCTGGCTGGGGGAGGGGCGGATGAAGGCCTCCGGACGGCGGGAGAGGTGGTCCATCCGCGTCTTGTCGCCGAGGATCGATCCGCCGGTGCGGGCGGAGGAGGGATCGACCGCGAGGACGGCGACGCGCCGGCCGGCCTCGACGCGCTCCAGCCCGAAGCGCTCGATGAAGGTGGACTTGCCGACGCCGGGCGTGCCGGAGAGGCCGAGGCGGAGCGCGCCGCCGGCCCGCGGCTGGAGCCGGGCGAGCAGCGCGGCGGCGGCGCGGCGATGATCCGGGCGGGTCGACTCGACGAGGGTTATGC
>DATFKM010000181.1:0-4819 GCA_035268645.1 Paracoccaceae bacterium
CCGGGCGCGGGGCTCCGCGCCCGGACCGCCGCGGCCGGCGTCAGCGCGCGCGCGGCGCCTGCGCCGGCGCTCCGGGGCGCGGATCGCAGGCGCGGACGCCGGCCTCGACGTGGCGGAAGTGGCCCGAGAGCGTCCGGAGGATGTCCGGTCCGAAACGCGCCGTGATCGCGGTCATCGCGCCGTCCACCGTCTCGCGGCCGCTCGGCGTCGCGCGGCGTTCGCGCGCCGGGCCGGGCTCGTGGTCGCTGCGCCAGCGGCAGGCGGCGGGGCCGCCGGGACGCTCGATCCCCTCCAGCAGCATCACGCCCTCGGCCCGGCCGTCCTCGCGCATCGCGGGGGCGAGCGGCGCGTCGGGCGCCCCGTCGAAGTCCGAATCGACGATCTGCCGGAAACGGCAGGGCGTGGTCTCCATCGGCAGTGCGACCTCGGCCATGTCCAGCCCGCCGGAGAGGTCCGGCGGATCCGGCGGGCCCTCCGGCGCGACGGCCGCCGGGCCGGTGACGAAGCCGTACCGGTCGAGCCGGCCGTCGCCGTTCCGGTCGAAGACCCAGCCCCGGTCGAGGGTCGGCTCGGGCCAGTCGCGCTCCGTGCGCGCGGCCAGCTCGGACGAGACGAAGCGCGGCTCCAGCCAGACGGCGCGGGAGACGTCGCGGATCGGCGCGTCGGTGAGCACGGCGAGCGAAGCCTCGCCCGGACGGAAGCCGGCGAAGGTCACCTCCGCCTCCAGCGTCCCGGCCGAGGCGCGGGCGGCGCAGAGGCGGCGGAGCGAGGCGGCGGCCGGCGGGTCGAGCGCGACGTCGAGCATGGCGCGGTGGAAGGCGGCCGGCGCCTCGCGCTCGGCCCCCGAGACCGGGGCGAGCGCGGCGCCGAGCCCGCAGGCGAAGGCGAGGAGGCCGCGGCGAAGCCGCCGGGCGGGAAGCGCGGGCATGGCGGGTCTCCGGAGGCGGCGAAGCGCAAGGACGAGGCGCCGGACCCGGCGCCGTCCAACCCTTCACGATCGGAAAATGCTTTGCCCGCAAAGGCCGATTCGCGGTATTCGAAGGGTCGCCGCAAGGCTCGACCGAAGACAACGCTGCCTGTCTCCACGGCGCAGACCGTTCCCGATCGATACCCTGCGCCGAACGGACCCCGCGCATCCCGCGCGGGGCGATTTGACAGGAGAGCGTGCCATGGCCACCGGCACCGTCAAATGGTTCAACCCCACCAAGGGGTTCGGCTTCATCCAGCCGGATTCCGGCGGATCGGACGTGTTCGTCCACATCTCGGCCGTCGAGCGGGCGGGCCTCGCCGGCCTCGATGACGGCGCGAAGGTGTCCTACGAACTCGAGGAGGACCGCCGCGGCCGCTCCTCCGCCGGTTCGCTCAAGCTCATCAGCTGACCCGGCCGGGCGGGCCCCGAGCGGCCCGCCCGCCGACGCGTCGCCCGTCGCCGCCGTCCCGGAGCCCCGGGGCGGCGGTTCCGCGTCCGGAGGGCGCCGCGCGGGCGAAAGCGGCGTTGCCGCGCGGCCCGGATCATTCTAAGTCGACCTTATGACCCTCGCCCAGGAGAGCCCTCCCCCCGCCGCGGCCGACGCCGCGCCGCCGCGCCCCCGGCTCTTCGACCGCTCGACGCCGCCGACGCTGGTGACGCTCGTGGCGGTTTCGGCCATCGGGCCGGTCTCGATGAACATCTTCCTGCCTTCGCTGCCCTCGATGACCGCGTGGTTCGACACCGAATACGCGGTGATGCAGCTCGCGATCTCGCTCTATCTCGCGACGATGGCGCTGGTGCAGCTGATCGTCGGGCCGATCTCGGACCGCTTCGGCCGGCGCCCGGCGCTGATCGGGGCCTTCGCGGTGATGTGCGTGGCGACCGTGGGCTGCCTGCTGGCGCCGACGATCGAGATCTTCCTCGCCTGCCGCATGGGCCAGGCGGGCGCGGCGGCGGGCCTGGTGCTGTCGCGCGCGGCGATCCGCGACATGCACGGGACCGAGAGGTCGGCGAGCCTGATCGGCTACGTGACCATGGCGATGGCGGTCGGCCCCATGGTCTCGCCCGCCATCGGCGGCGCGCTGGAGGCGGCCTTCGGCTGGCAGGCGAACTTCGTGGCGCTGCTGGTCTTCGGGCTGGTGGTGCTGGCGCTGTCATGGGCCGATGCGGGCGAGAGCAACGCCAACCCCTCCGCCTCGATGCTGGCGCAGGCGCGGGCCTATCCGGAGCTGATCCGCTCGCGCCGCTTCTGGGGCTACGCCCTCTGCGCGGCGTGCTGTTCGGGCGCGTTCTTCTCGTTCCTCGGGGGCGCGCCCTACGTCGCGGCGAACGTGCTCGGCCTTTCGCCCGAGGCGCTCGGCATCTGGTTCGGCGCCATCGCGGGCGGCTACATGAGCGGCAACTTCGTCTCCGGGCGCTATTCGATGCGCATGGGCGTGAACCGGATGATCATGCTCGGCACGCTGGTCGCCACGGCGTCGATGACGGTCTGCCTCGCGCTGTTCCTGAACGGCGCGGCGCACCCGCTGGCGCTGTTCGGGCCGGTGTTCTTCGTCGGCCTCGGCAACGGCATGACGATCCCGAACGCGACCGCGGGCACGCTCTCGGTCCGCCCGCATCTGGCGGGAAGCGCGTCGGGCCTCGGCTCGACGCTGATGGTGGGCGGCGGCGCCGGCTTCGCCACCGTGACCGGCGCGCTGCTGGGGCCGGGGACGGGGGCCGTGCCGCTGGTGGCGATGATGCTCGGCTGCTCCGTCGCCTCGGTGATCGCGATGCTCTACGTCCGCTGGATCGAGCGGGTGCGCGGGCCCTTGCCGGGCGAGACGGTCTGAGGCGGTTTCAGGCCGGATAGGTTCCGGCGTAGGTGTCCCGCAGGACGTTCTTCTGGACCTTGCCCATGGTGTTGCGCGGCAGAGCGTCCGTCAGGAACACGCGCTTGGGCTGCTTGTAGCGCGCGAGCCGGTCCCCGAGCGCGTCGAGGATCGTCTTCTCTTCGAGCTCGGCGCCCGGGCGCGGGACCACGACGGCGGTGACGGCCTCGCCGAAGTCGGGGTGCGGGAGGCCGATCACGGCGCTTTCGGCCACGCCCTCGATCTCGTCGATCAGGCTTTCGACTTCCTTCGGGTAGACGTTGTAGCCGCCTGAGATCACGAGGTCCTTGGCGCGCCCGACGATGCTGACGTAGCCGTCCTCGGAGATCTCGGCGAGGTCGCCGGTGACGAACCAGCCGCCGTCGCGGAACTCCTCGGCGGTCTTTTCGGGCATCCGCCAGTAGCCCTTGAAGACGTTGGGGCCGCGCACCTCGAGGCCGCCGACCTCGCCCGCGGGCAGCGCGTTCCCCTCGGCGTCGGTGACGCGCACCTCGACGCCCGGCAGCGGCGGGCCGACCGTGCCGGGGCGGCGTTCGCCCTCGTAGGGGTTGGAGGTGTTCATCGAGGTCTCGGTCATGCCGTAGCGCTCGAGGATGGCGTGGCCGGTCCGGGCGCGCCAGTCGGCGTGCGTCTCGGCCAGCAGGGGGGCGGAGCCGGAGACGAAGAGGCGCATGTGCGCCGCCGCCTCCGGCGTCAGGCCGGGCTCGGCGAGGAGGCGGGTGTAGAAGGTGGGCACGCCCATCATCGCCGTGGCGCGGGGCATGGCGGCGAGGACCGCGCGCGCGTCGAACTTCGGCATGAAGATGAGGGAGCCGCCGGCGACGAGGGTGACGTTCAGCGCGACGTAGAGGCCGTGGGCGTGGAAGATCGGCAGGGCGTGGATCAGCCGGTCGTCGGCCGTGAAGCGCCAGGCGTCCTTCAGGACGAGGGCGTTGGAGAGCAGGTTGCCGTGGGTCAGCATGGCGCCCTTGGAGCGCCCCGTGGTGCCGGAGGTGTAGAGGATGCAGGCGAGGTCGTCCGTGCCGCGGGGCGAGGCCACGGCGCCCGGCGCCTCGGCCGCGGCGGCCTCGGCGAGCGTGCCCGATCCGTCGGCGGCGAGGGAGAGGAGGCGCGCGCCGGCGGCCTTCGGCGCCAGCGCGGCCTCGGCGGCGGGATCGTGGACGAAGACGCGGGGTTCGGCGTCGGCGAGAAAGAAGCCGATCTCCTCGGGCGTGTAGGCGGTGTTGAGCGGCAGGAAGGCGGCGCCGGCGATCAGGACGCCGAGATAGAGCTGGACGGCCTCGAGGCTCTTCTCCGCCTGCATCGCGACGCGGTCGCCGGGGACGACGCCGTGGGCGCGGAGGGCGGCGGCCATGCGTTCGGCCCCCGACCAGAGCTCGCCGCAGGTCATGTCGGGGCGGCCTTCGGCCTCCGCGAAGAGGGCGTCCTCGCGGCCGAGGGAGGCGGCGCGGAGCCCGGCGGCGAGCGCGTTTCCGGCGTAGGCGTTCTCGGTCATCGGCGTCCTCCCTCCGCGGCGTCGGGCGCGATCCATGCCGCCGGGGCGACGCGAAGGCAAGTCAGGCCGGGGCGGGGGCGTTCTCGGCCGCGAGGGCGCGGAGCGTGTCGCCCGTGGCCTCGTCGGCGGGGAACATCAGCTCGATCCGGAGATCGGCGAGGGCGACGTCCTCGGCGGCGCCGAACTGCGCGACGGTGGAGAGGAGCGAGAGCGTCGTCCCGCCGAGGCGGAGGCGCGTCGGCACGAAGGCCGGGCGGAGGCCGGGCGCGTCCGGCGCCGGCGGGGGGCCGGCGGCCTCCAGCGCGGCGATCGCGGCCTCGAGTGCCGGATCCCCGCCGAGACCGGCGCTTTCGGTGCGCAGGCGGGCGACGACATGGGCGACGACCTCCTCCAGATTCTCCACGGCCACGCGGAGCGCCGGGTTTCCGGCGAGCGCCTCCGCCAGCCCCTGCCCGGCGGCGAGGCCGACGGCGCCGAAGATCC
>DATFKM010000182.1:0-2583 GCA_035268645.1 Paracoccaceae bacterium
CGACCACCGTGATCGGGTAGGTCACGCGCCGGCAGGTGCTCTGGTCCACGAGGCAGCGCAGCACGTCCCGCATGCTGGTCCCCGGCGGAATCGCGAACTCCCCGGCCTGGATGCGCCGGTCGAGCCCCGAATACCGCGCCCCAAGCCGGAAGATCCGCGCGTCGGAGATCGCGCCGGCCTCCTCGAGGATGCCCGAGGCCCGCTCGATGCTGGCGCCGCGCGGGATCGCCACCTCCGCCGGCGCCTCCAGCGGGCCCTCGCCTCGCCATTGGCTCGCGCCCCAGCCCGCCACGACGGCGAGGCCCAGCACCAGCAGGATCAGCAGCGTCAGCGCGTTCGCCGCGACGTGGCGCACCGGCTCACCCCGCCTTGCCGAGCACCAGAGAGGCGTTGGTGCCGCCGAAGCCGAAGGAGTTCGACAGCGCGACCCGGATGTCCCGCTTCACCGCCTTCAGCGGCGCGAGGTCGATCTCGCTCTCGACCGAGGGATCCTCGAGGTTCAGCGTCGGCGGCGCCACCTGGTCGCGCAGCGCCAGCAGGCAGAAGATCGCCTCGACCGCGCCCGCCGCGCCCAGCAGGTGGCCGGTCGCGCTCTTGGTCGAGCTCATCGTCACCGCGCCGGCGTGACCGCCGAGCAGCCGCGCCACCGCGCCGAGCTCGATCTCGTCGCCGAGCGGCGTCGAGGTCCCGTGCGCGTTGACGTAGTCGACGTCGCTCGCCGTCAGCCCGGCGTTCTCCAGCGCCGCCGCCATCGAGCGGTAGCCGCCGTCGCCGTCGGGCGCGGGAGAGGTGATGTGGTAGGCGTCGCCCGAGAGGCCGTAGCCCAGCACCTCGCCGTGGATCGTCGCGCCGCGCGCCACCGCGTGCTCGTATTCCTCGAGCACGACGATGCCCGCGCCCTCGCCCATCACGAAGCCGTCGCGACCCTTGTCGTAAGGCCGGCTCGCGGCAGCGGGCCGGTCGTTGTAGCCGGTCGAGAGCGCCTTGCAGGCCGCGAAGCCGGCGACCGAGATCTCGCAGACCGGGCTCTCCGAGCCGCCGGCCACCATCACGTCGGCGTCGCCGGAGCGGATCAGCCGCGCGGCGTCCCCGATGGCGTGCGCGCCGGTCGAGCAGGCGGTGACGACCGCGTGGTTCGGCCCCTTGAAGCCGTATCTGATGGAGACCTGGCCGGAGCAGAGGTTGATCAGCGCGCCCGGAATGAAGAACGGCGAGATCCGCCGCGGCCCCCGCTCCTTCAGCGTCACCGCGGCCTCGGCGATGCTCTCGACCCCGCCGATGCCGGAGCCGATCAGCACGCCCGTGCGCTTGCGCGCCGCCTCGTCCTCGGGCTTCCAGCCGGCGTCGCTCACCGCCTGCTCGGCCGCGGTCAGGGCGTAGGTGATGAAGCGGTCGAACTTGCGCCGGTCCTTGGCGGGCACCCAGGCGTCGGCGTCGAACTCGCCCTCGCCGGTCCCGAGCGGGATCTCGCAGGCGATGGTGCAGGGCAGGTGCGAGGCGTCGAAGTGCCGGATCGCGCCGGCCCCGGACTCGCCCGCGACCAGCCGCGACCACGTCGCCTCCACCCCGCAGCCGAGCGGAGTCAGAAGTCCCATACCGGTCACGACGACACGTCTCGACACGCGATCCTCCCAGAAGACGTCACGGGCGCGTCAAGGACGCGAACAATACCCGAACCGGGGCGGACGTTACCTGCGCCCCGGGCGGGTGGCAACCGCTCCGGACCCGGCCCGGAACGCGAAACGGCGCCCGTCTCGGGCGCCGTCGTCTCGGCCGCCGCGCGCGGCGGTCCCGCCCCGCGCCCCGCCGTGGTCGCGAAGCCCACGGCCGGCGCGGCGCGGCTCAGCTCTCGGCGTGCTCGGAGATGAACTTCACCGCGTCGCCGAAGGTCTGGATGGTCTCGGCGGCGTCGTCCGGGATCTCGATGCCGAACTCCTCCTCGAACGCCATCACCAGCTCGACGGTGTCGAGCGAGTCCGCGCCGAGATCGTCGATGAAGCTGGCGCTCTCGACCACCTTGTCCTCCTCGACGGACAGGTGCTCCACCACGATCTTCTTCACGCGCTCCGCAATGTCGCTCATCTTGGGGGTCCTCATGCTTCCCGGCCCCTGCCTCGGGCCTCGTGTTCCTTGGGCGCCGCGGACGCCCGCAGGCCGGCTTTCCGTCGCGGACGCCGACCTCTCTCGGGCCCGGCCCGCCGCGGGATGGCGCGGCCTATAACACAGCGGTCGGGCGTGGCAAATGCGAATTGAGACGGCGTTCCGCGCCCCCTCCGCCGACGCCTCAGAGCATCGCCATGCCGCCGTTCGCGTGCAACGTCGCGCCCGTCACGTAACCCGCCTCGGCGCTCGCCAGGAACGCCACGCAGGCCGCGATCTCGTCCGGCGTCCCCATCCGCCCCGCGGGAATCGCGCCCAGCAGCTTCTCCCGCTGCGCCTCCGGCAGCCCCTCGGTCATCGCCGTCTCGATGAAGCCCGGCGCCACGCAGTTCACCGTGATCCCGCGGCCGGCGACCTCGGCCGCGAGGCTCTTGGACATGCCCACGAGCCCCGCCTTCGAGGCCGCGTAGTTCCCCTGCCCCG
>DATFKM010000183.1:0-4683 GCA_035268645.1 Paracoccaceae bacterium
CGGTAGGCCCCGATCAGGTCGAGATGCGCGCCGGGCGACAGCCAGTCGCCGCGGATCACCGGCTCGGTCGCCATCGTCGCGCAGGAGATCGCGTCGGCCTCGCGCACCGCCGCCTCCAGATCCGGCGCCGCCCTCACCTCCACCGGCAGCCGCGCGGCGAGGCGGGCGGCCAGCGCCTCGGCCCGCTCGGGCGAGCGGTTCCAGATCCGCACGCGCCGCAGGCCCGGGCGCACCGCCAGCCAGGCCTCCGGCAGCCGCTCGGCGATGGCGCCGGCGCCGACGACCAGCAGCGTCTCGACGTCCTCGCGCGCCAGCAGACGCGCGCCGAGGGCGCTGTCGGCCACCGTCTTCCAGGCCGTCAGCGCGGCCCCGTCCAGCACCGCCTCCACCTCGCCGGTCTCGGAGGAGAACAGCAGGAAGGCCCCGTTCACGCTCGGGCGCGGCGGCTCGGCCTGCGGATTGCCCGGGAACACCGTGACCGACTTCAGCCCCAGATCGCCGCCGGGAACCCAGGCGGCCCGCGTCAGCCAGGCCTGATCTCCGGTCTCCGCGCGCATCAGCAGATCCCGCACCGCGGCCTTCGGCGTGCGGTGCGCGGCGAGGAGATGCTCGGTCAGAGCGGCCCAGTCCCCGGCGGCCTCGATCGCGGCGGCGTCCAGCAGGCGCATCACGTCGCCTCCCGCCGGACCAGGCGCAGGCGCCGGAAGCCTCCGTCGGGCGCCATCACGTCGGCCTCCAGGAAGGTCACGCCGTCCTGCTCGTAGGCGACGAAATGGGCGTTGAAGAGCATGACGTGCCCGGTGACCGTGAGCGCGCCGACGGCCTCCTGCGAGGCCGGCTCGCCCTCGATCGGCTCCCACTCCAGGCGCCCGGCGGCGAGGGTCTCGCCCCTCGGCTCGAGGGTCAGGCGCGCCGTGCCGGCGACGGGACCCGCATAGCGCTCGGCGCCCGGATCGTAGGGACGGAAGGCGCCGACCCAGACGCCGCGCGTCCTTTCGGCGAGGTCGCCGCTCAGGTCGACCTCGCGCACCTCGCCGCCGCCCGCCTCGAAGCGGGCGGCGGGGGCCGGGGCGGCGGCGGACACGCCCTGGCCCGACGGCGGCTCGGCGCAGGCGGCGAGGGCGAGGGTCGCGGCGACGAGGGCGGCGCGGCGGATCATGGCGTGACCTTTCGGTTGCGGGCGCTGCGGGCGAGGGCGGCGGCGAACCAGCGGTCGCCGGAGACGCTGAGCCGCTCGGCCGCCTCGGCCAGCGGCATCCAGACGGGGTCGTGGTCGGGCTCGGACGGGGGGCCGAGGCGCCGGCCGGGGCGGCAGAGATAGACGTGGCAGACCTTGCGCGCCCAGCGGGCGTAGTCGGGCATCCAGCAGTAGCGCTGGAAGGCGCCGAGGCGGCGGAGCGGGCGCACCGTCCAGCCCGTCTCCTCCATCACCTCGCGGTGCAGGGCGCGAAGCGGGCTCTCGCCGGGATCGAGTCCGCCGCCGGGCAGCAGAAAGCTCTCCCCCGCCGCCGGCGTCGCGGCCAGCAGCAGGCGCCCTCCGCCGGCCGGATCGAGGATCGCCGCATAGGCGCCCGGCCGGTCGCGATAGGGGGCGTCCCTGCGCCAGGATTCGCCGAAGCGCCGCATGGCGCGATCATGGACGAGGCGCGGGCCGTGGCAAGGCCCGCCCGCCGGCGCCCGGGGGTGGCGGGCGCGGCGAGGCGCCCCTATGTCTCCCCTTCGCCCCGAATCCACGATCCGCCCCGAGGAAGCCCGTCATGACCGGAGCCGCGACCCCTTCCGACGCGCCCGCCGCCCCCGAGCATGGCGACGACGCGGTGCTGCCCTTCCAGCTCGACGCCGCGGACATGCGCGGCCGCTCCGCCCGGCTCGACGCCACGCTGGCCGAGATGATCGGCCAGCGCGACTATCCCCGCCCCGTCGCCGGGCTGCTGGCCGAGGCGGCGCTGCTGACCGCGCTGATCGGGCAGGCGGTGAAGCTGCGCTGGAAGCTCAGCCTGCAGGTGCGCGGCGAAGGGCCGATCCGGCTGATCGCGACCGACTGGTTCGCCCCGACGGCGGAGGGCGAGCCGGCGCGGATGCGCGCCTATGCCGGCTTCGACGCCTCGCGGCTCGACGCGGCGGCGCCGGGCTACGGCCAGATGGGCGCGGGCTATTTCGCCGTGGTGATCGACCAGGGCCCGGGCACCTCGCCCTATCAGGGGCTGACGCCGCTCGCCGGCGGCTCCCTCGCCGCGGCGGCCGAGACCTATTTCGCGCAGTCCGAGCAGATCGCGACCCGCTTCGCGCTGGCGAGCGCCGAGGCGGCGGAGCCCGGCGGTCCGGCGCGCTGGCGCGGCGGCGGGCTGATGCTGCAGCACATGCCGAAGGCCTCGCCCTTCGCGGCGGGGGAGGGCGGCTCCGGCGAGGGCGGGCTCCTGACCCCGGACGACGTGGCCGGCCTCGGCGGCGCCGAGGAGGACTGGACGCGCATCAACATGCTGCTCGACACGGTGGAGACGCACGAGCTGCTGGGGCCGCACGTCTCGCCCGAGGGGCTGCTGCTGCGCCTCTTCCACGAGGAGACGCCGCGGGTCTGGCCCGCGCAGCCGGTGCGCTTCGGCTGCACCTGCTCGGCCGAGAAGGTGCGCGCGGCGCTGCATCAGTACTCCGCCAAGGACATCGAGACGATGACCACCGAGGACGGCGAGGTGACGGCGGACTGCCAGTTCTGCGGCGCCCGCTACGCCTTCGATCCCGCGACGCTCGGCTTCGAGGCCGAGCGCGAGCCTCGCGCCGGGGAGGCGTGAGCGCCGGGCGCCGCCCTCAGCCGCGGATCGCGGCGAGGGCGGCGTCGACGTCGGCCTCGGGCGTGCCCCAGTGGCAGACCATGCGGCAGCCGATCATCTCCTCGTCGGCCCCCTCCAGCGAGGCCGGCTGCGGCCAGAAGTGATACCGCGCCCCGGCCTCGTGCAGCCGCCGATGCGCGGCGCGGGGCAGACGCGGGAACAGCATGTTCGCCTCGACGGGATGCGGCAGCTCGGCGAGGTTCGAGGCGCGCAGCCCCTCGGCCAGCCGGTCCGCCCGCGCGTTGGCCTCGCCCGCGAGGCGCAGCCAGAGGCCGTCGGTCAGCCAGGCCTCCATCTGCGCCGCGACGAACCGCATCTTGGAGAAGAGATGCCCGCCGCGCTTGCGCCGCAGCTCGAACTCCCAGGCGCGGGCCTTGTCGCCGTCGAAGAACACCACCGCCTCGGCCGCCAGCGCGCCGCACTTGGTCGCGCCGAGGCAGAGCGCGTCCACCCCCGCCTTCCAGCTCAGCTCGGCCGGCGTGCAGCCGAGCCGCGCGACCGCGTTGGCGAAGCGCGTGCCGTCCATGTGCAGCGGCAGCCCGTGCGCCTTGGCGATCCGCGCGATCTCCGCCACCTCCTCCGGCCGGTGCACCGCGCCGTATTCCGTCGCCTGGGTGATCGAGACCGCGCCCGGCTGGACGTGATGCACGGTCCCGGCCCCGGCGCCCGCCAGCCTCGCCTCGAGCGCGGCGGGGTCCATCTTGGCGTGCGCGCCCGGCGCCGTCGTCAGCTTGGCGCCGCCGGTGTAGAACTCCGGCCCGCCGCATTCGTCGACCTCGATGTGCGCCGCCTCATGGCAGTAGACCGCCGACCACGGCGCCGCGAGGCAGGCCAGCGCCAGCGAATTCGCCGCCGTGCCCGTCGCCACGAAATGCACCGCCGCCTCCGGCGCCTCGAAGGCCTCGCGCAGGCGCGTCGCCGCCCGCGCGGTGATCTCGTCGGCGCCGTAGGGCAGGGCGTGCCCCTCGTTCGCCGCCGCCACCGCGGCCATGATCTCGGGCGCCGCCGGTCCGGCGTTGTCTGAGGTGAACCACATCACAGCGTCCCTTCGAGCGCGTAGTCTTCCACGTCGTCCTCGTCGACCTCCCATTCCGGCGTCAGCGTGCCGGGCGGGTTCAGCCCGTCCGCGGCCACCCCGGCCCGGCGCGTCGAGGCCGGATCGCCCGTCAGCAGCGGATGCCAGTCCGGCAGGCCCCGCCCCTCGTGCAGCCGCCGGTAGGCGCAGGTCGACGGCATCCACGCCGCGATCTCCGGCAGCGTCTCGGGCGAGAGCACGACGCAGCCCGGCACCAGCATCCGGCGCAGAGCGTAGTTCCCGCAGCGGCAGCTGGCGGGATCGTAGAGCCGGCAGTGGATCGTGGTGTAGGCGAGCGCCGCCGTCTCCTCGTCCTCGAGCTTCAGGAGGCAGCAGCGGCCGCAGCCGTCGCAGAGCGCCTCCCATTCCTCGGGCGTCAGGTCGTCGAGCGGCAGGGTCCAGAATTCGGGGCGGGTCATGCGCCCCTTGTCGCGTGCCCGCCCGGCCCCGTCCAGTGGCTCAGAGGTCCAGCGGCGCGGCGCGGTGGCGACGGATCAGCACGGCCGCGGCGGGCACGCCGGTCAGCCCGACCACGGCGAACACCGCCTCGCGCGAAAGGCCCGCGGTCAGCAGCGCCATCGCGAAGAGCGAGGCCGCCACCATCGCGCCCGCGTCGAGGATGTTGGAGCAGGCGACGAAGCGCCCGCGCTCCGCCTCGGGCGCGCTCAGCGTGTAGATCGCGTTCAGCGGCACCACGTAGAGCCCGGCGAAGACCGCCATCAGGAACGCCGCGCCCATCACGCCCCAGGCGTCGGGACGGGCGAGGAAGGCGTCGAAGGC
>DATFKM010000184.1:0-2675 GCA_035268645.1 Paracoccaceae bacterium
GGTCCTTGGGATCGGAGAGCCGGGGGGCGAGCTTAGCCGCGGTCTCGGCGTGGTAGGCGTCGAGCCAGGCGCGCTCCTCGGCGTCGAGCAGGCCCGCCTGGATCAGGCGGCGGTCGATGGGGACCCAGGTCAGCGTCTCGAAGCCGAGCATCTCGCGCTCGCCGCCTTCGGGCACGGTGGCGGGGGTGACGGCGACGAGGTTCTCGATGCGGATGCCCCAGGCGCCCTCGCGATAGCAGCCGGGCTCGTCGGAGAGGATCATGCCCGGCTCGAGCGGGACGTTCGAGCGGCGCGAGAGGCCCTGCGGCCCTTCGTGGGTGCCGAGATAGGCCCCGACGCCGTGGCCGGTGCCGTGGTCGTAGTCGAGCCCGGCGCGCCAGAGCGCGGCGCGGGCCAGCGCGTCGAGGTCGCGCCCGGAGAGGCCCTTGGGCCAGCGGGCGCGGGAGATGGCGATCATGCCCTTGAGCACCAGCGTCGCGGCGCGCGCGGCCTCCGGCGGGACGGGGCCGGTCGCCATGGTGCGGGTGACGTCCGTCGTGCCGTCGCGGTACTGGCCGCCGCTGTCGACGAGCAGGACGTCGCCCGGGACCACGGTGCGGTCCGTCTCGCGCGTCACACGGTAGTGGACGATGGCGCCGTCCGGCCCGGCGCCGCAGATGGTGTCGAAGGAGAGGTCCATCAGGGCGCCGGTCTCGCGGCGGAAGCCCTCCAGCGCCTCCACCACGTCGATCTCGGTGAGGGCGCCGGAGGGGGCGGCCTCGTCCAGCCAGCGGAGGAACCGGACCATGGCGACACCGTCGCGGAGATGGGCCTCGCGGACGCCGGCGAGTTCCGTGGCGTTCTTGATCGCCTTCGGCATGAGGCAGGGGTCGTCGCCCCAGGCGATCTCGGCGCCCGCGGCCTCGAGCCGGCGGGCGACCCAGTCGGGCGCGGTGGTGCGGTCGACCCGGACCTTGCGGCCGGCGAGGGCGTCGAGCGCGGGGCCGAAGGCGTCGGGCGGGGCGGTCTCGACCTCGTTTCCGAGCCAGGCGCGGGCCTCGGGCGTGATCTTCTCCGGGGCCATGAAGAGCGAGACGCGGGCGTCGTCGTGCAGCAGCGCGAAGCCCTGCGGGATCGGCCGGCGCTCCACGTCCGAGCCTCGGATGTTGAGGAGCCAGGCGAGGCTGTCGGGCTGGGTCAGCGCGGCGGCGGCGACGCCGGCCTCGCGCAGATCTTCGGCGAGGCGGGCGCGCTTCTCGGCGGCATCCTCGCCCGCGAAGTCGAGCGGCTGAGGCACGACGGGGCCGAGGGGCGGATCGGGCTGGTCGGTCCAGACGGCGTCGACGAGATTGTCGGAGGCGACGAGCTCCGCGCCTGCGGCCTCGAGCGCCTTTCGCAGCTTCTCGGCCTCGTCGCGGCCGTGCAGCCAGGGATCGTAGGCGACCCGGGCGCCGGGCTTCGCGGCCTCCTTCAGCCAGTCGGCGGGCTTGACGGTCTCGACGCGCACGCGCTCGAAGCTCTCCTCGTCGGTCTGGGCGCGGACCTGCAGCTCGTAGCGGCCGTCGACGAAGACGGCGGCGCGCTCGGCGAGGACGGCGCAGGCGCCGGCCGAGCCGGTGAAGCCGGTGAGCCAGGCGAGGCGCTCGTCGCGCTCGGCCACCGTCTCGCCCTGATGGGCGTCGCCGCGGGGGACGAGGAAGCCGTCGAGTCCGCGCGCCGCCATCTCGGCCCGGAGGGCGGCGAGGCGGGCCGGACCCTTGGCCGGATCCGAGGCGGCGTCGAAGCTCTGGAACATGGAGATCCTCCGTGGCGGCCCGGAATGGGTAGGGCGGAACGGAGCCGGAGGGAAGAGGCGCGCGCTCAGCGCCCGAGGGGCGCGAGCAGGCGCTCGCGGTCGCGCGCCCAGTCGGCCGGATCCCAGTTGACGGCGAGGACGGCGCGGGCGCCGTCGCCCCGCCGGCGCAGCACGAGGCGTTCGCGGTGGCGGCCGCGGACCAGTCCCTCGGCGTCGCGACGGCCGGTCCAGAGGGTTCCGTCGAGCCTGAGCTCGGCCGTGCCGTCGGGGCGGATCAGCGCTTCCGCGGGGAACGGGCCGGGCCCGAGGACGAGCCGGCGCCCGCCGTCCGGGCCGGCCGTCTCGTCCGCGACGAGATGCAGCGCGAGCCCGGCCGCGGGCGCGATCAGCCGCGCCGAGACGCCGGGGGCGTAGGCGAAGGCCTCGGGGGGAAGCAGCAGCGTGCCGTCGAGCGCGGCGACCGCGCAGCCGCACCCGGGATCGGCGCCGCCCGCCGCCTCGAGCGCGGCGAAACAGCGTTCCAGCGCGGCTTCGGCCGCGGCGGCGGCGTCGGCGCCGGTGGCGACGCTGCGCGCCGGGCACCGGCGGGGCGGCTCCCCGAGGACCAGGGCGCGGGGCCGGGCAAGCGCGAGGAAGGCGCGGCCTTCCGGCGAGCCGTGCAGCAGCGGAACCGCGTCGGCGGTGGTCGGACGGATCGCGTCGTCACTGGCGCGGCGCACGATTCGGGCGGCGTCGGCCGCCGCGGCCGCGACGGCGGCGGGACTTTCGGCGGAAACCGGTCCGGCAGGGCGAATCGCGGTTGAGTTGGTGAATGAATCCTGTATAGTGGGACCATGTACGGTGCCGTCTCGGGGCTCCGTGCATGCGGTCAGCGTCAGGATCATGGCGCCGGCGACGAGGG
>DATFKM010000185.1:0-2587 GCA_035268645.1 Paracoccaceae bacterium
ACGCCGGCGCTGGGCCGGCTCGCCGCGGTGGCGCTGCCCGCGGCGCTGGCGGGCGGGGTCATGCAGATCAACCTCGTGGTCGGCCGGCAGGCGGCGAGCTTCTTCGAGGGGGCGGTGGCCTGGCTCTACTACGCCGACCGCCTGTATCAGCTGCCGCTCGGCGTGATCGGGGTCGCCGTCGGCGTGGTGCTGCTGCCGGAGCTGGCGCGCCGGGCCCAGGCCGGCGACCATGCCGGGGCCCGCGAGGCGGCGAACCGCTCGGCCGAGTTCGCCCTGGCGCTGACGCTGCCCGCGGCCGTCGCGCTGGCGGCGGTGCCGGGGCCGCTGGTGGAGGTGCTGTTCGCCCGTGGCGCCTTCGGGCCCGAGGACGCCCGGGCGACGGCGCTGGCGGTGGCGATCTACGGCCTCGGTCTGCCCGCCTTCGTGCTGCAGAAGATCTATCAGCCGCTGTTCTTCGCGCGGGAGGACACGCGCACGCCGTTCCGGTGCGCGCTGTGGGGCATGGGCGTCAACGCGGCCGCGGCGCTGGGCCTCGCGCCCGTCATCGGCTTCACCGCGGCGGCCTGGGCGACGACGCTCTCGGCCTGGCTGGTGCTGGCGCTGCTGATCCGCGCGGCGCGCGTCTTCGGCGACGAGGGGCGGATCGACGCGCGCCTCTCGCGGCGTCTGCCGCGGCTGGCGCTGGCGAGCCTCGGCATGGGGGCGCTCTGCCTCGGGCTGGAGGCGGCGCTGGCGGCGCCGCTGGCGCTGCCGGGATGGCGCTGGGCGGCCCTCGGCGCCTTGGTGGCGGGGGGCGCGGCGGGCTACGGCGCGCTGGCCTGGGGCCTCGGCGCACTGCGGCCGGCGGAACTGAAGGCTGCGCTCCGCCGCGGCTGAGGCGGGCGCGCCGGGGCCGGTCCCCGGCTCAGCGCTCCGTCACGCGGCCGCCGCGGATCGTGAAGCGCATGTCCTGGCGCGCCAGTCCGGCGGAGGGCAGGGCGTCCCGGATCTCGGCGTCGCGGGCGTCGAGCGCGTCGTCGTCGAGCTGCGGCAGGTGGTGATGGATCAGCGTGCGCCGCACCCCGGCCGCGCGGGCGAGCGCCACGCCGCGCTCCCACGTCGAATGGCCCCAGCCCTCGTGCGGAGGATAGGTCGCCTCGTCATAGGCGCCGTCGTAGATCATCAGGTCCGCGCCGGCGACGGCGACCTCCAGCGCGGCGTCGATCTCGGGCTCTCCGTGCTCGTGATCGCCCACGACGCAGACGGCGCCGTCGGAGGTTTCGAGGCGGACGCCGACGCAGCCGCCGGGGTGGTTGAGGCGGAGGGGGACGACGCGGAAGCCCGCGGCCTCGAAGGGTTCGGCCGGATCGAAGGCGTGGAAGCGGGCCGCGCCCATCGCGAGGGGTTGCACGGGGAACCAGGGCGGACCCGCCAGGCTTTTGAGAAGGCTCTCCAATTCCTCGTCCGAGCGGACGATGCCGCAGTGCAGCCGGACCTCGGCGCCGGGGAGGTAGAAGGGGGCGAAGAAGGGCATGCCCATGACGTGATCGAAGTGGAAATGGGTGATGATCACGTCCAGATCGGGCGGCGTTCCGGTAACGTTCCTCACCTCCTCGGCCAGTTTCGCGCCGAGCGCGCGGGCGCCGGAGCCGAGATCCACGATCAGCGGCGAGGCGCCGGGCGCGGCGCGGAACTCGAAGCACACCGTCTCCCCGCCCCAGCGCGAGCGGGAGGCGCGCCCCGCCGGAGCCGAGCCGCCGGCGCCCCAGACGGACGCGAGAAGGCCGCCCGGCGGCGCATCCCCCCCGGCCCGGGCGGGGGAGGCGTGCTCCGGGACCGCAGGCGCGGTCAAGACGCGCTCACGATCCCGCGCCGGAGCCGGACCCGTCCCCGCCGGAGGCTTCGGTTTCGGCGCGCAGCTTGGCCAGCTCGGTCGTGGTGCGCTCGAGCCGCTGGGCGAGGGAGCGCGCCATCTCGATGGCCATCTCCGGGAATTCGCGCAGGAGGCGCAGCATCCCCTCCCGCTCGAACATCAGGGTGCGCAACTCCCCCGCGGCCCGGATCGAGGCGGTGCGCGGCGTCTCGCAGAGCATCGCGATCTCGCCGAACACCTCGGAGGGGCCGAGCGTCGCCACCGTCGTGGCGCGGCCCGAGAAGCTGACCTCCACCACCGCCTCGCCGTCGAGGATCAGGTAGGCGCTGTCGGAGATGTCTCCCTGACGCACGACGTATTCGCCGCTGCGGAAGGTGCGGTCCTCCCCCATGAAGGCCAGCAGGCGGAGGCGCGAGGCGTCCACGCCCTGAAACATGGGCGTGCGCTGAAGCGCGCTCACCTCTGCGTCGAATTTCATCCGGACTCCTCCCCCTCGCGGGGCCGCATCGCACTATCGGCCCTCATTCGAACCTCCGTCAACCGGCCCCTCCCGGGCGGTTCGCGTCCTCTCGTCCCCCGGCGCGCCCGCTTCCCCGGCGCGACCCGGCGCGCCCTCGTCGCCGGCGCGACCCGGCGCGCCCTCGTCGCCGCCGCGCTCGGGCGGCCCCTCGTTCACGCGCCCCGCGCGGTCGATGCGGATCACGTGATCGGCCGCGGCGGCGGCCTCGGCCGAGC
>DATFKM010000186.1:0-5044 GCA_035268645.1 Paracoccaceae bacterium
CTCGACCACGTCAACGTCTACCTGATGGACGACGGGGCGGACGGCTGGACCGTGATCGACACCGGCTTCAAGGGCGAGGCGACGCGCGAGGTCTGGGAGACGCTGAAGGCCGGCCCGCTGGCGGGGCGGCCGATCCGCCGGGTGATCGTCACGCACCATCACCCGGACCATTTCGGCCATGTCGGCCCGCTGGTGGCCGAGGGCGCGGAGCTGGTGACCACGCGCACGGCCTATCTCCTCGGCCGGATGCTCCAGCTCGACCATCAGGAGACGCCGCCCGAGGCCGCGATCCGGCACTATCGCCGCGGCGGCGCCTCCGACGCCCAGGTCGAGCATTACCGCAGCCGCCGGCCCTTCAACTTCTCCCGCGCCTGCGAGCCGATCCCCCTCGGCTTCACCCGCATCGCCGAAGGCGAGCGCATCGCCATGGCCGGCCGCACCTGGCTGATCCGCTGCGGGAACGGCCACGCGCCCGAGCACGCGACCTTCTGGTCGGAGGACGACCGCCTCGTGGTGACCGGCGATCAGGTGATCCCGGGCATCTCAT
Source organism: Paracoccaceae bacterium (assembly GCA_035268645.1). Taxonomy (GTDB): domain Bacteria; phylum Pseudomonadota; class Alphaproteobacteria; order Rhodobacterales; family Rhodobacteraceae; genus Albimonas. The sequence continues at coordinate 548 of DATFKM010000186.1, forward strand.
CCAATCTCGGCGTCCACGCGACCGAGCCCGAGGCCGACCCGGTCGGCGAGTGGTTCGAGAGCTGCGAGCGTCTGCTCGAGCACGCCGAGCCGCATCACCTCGCGCTGCCCGGCCACAAGCTGCCCTTCACCGGCCTCGCCACCCGGCTCGAGCAGCTGATCGACAATCACCACGGCGCGCTGGCGCGCCTGCGCCGTCACCTGAACGCGCCCCGCACCGCCGCCGAGTGCTTCCTGCCGATCTTCGGGCGGGAGATCGAGCCCGAGGTGTTCGGCCTCGCCCTCGGCGAGGCGATGGGCCACCTGAACCACATGCACCGCCTCGGCGAGGTCCGACGCGAGACCGACGCCCGCGGCGCCTGGCGCTTCTCGCTGGTCTGAGGCGAGGGACGCGGCGCAGGGGCGCCCCCCGCCTCACCAGCCGATATGCTCCTGGAAGCCGACCAGCACCGTGCGCCACCAGTCGTGGTTGGCGGCGAAGGTCTCGAACGGCATCGACCGTCCCATCTCCAGCGCCATCTCGACGAAGGGATCGTTCTCCTCGTCCAGGAACGCCTTGCCGAAGATCCGCGCGGCGTTCCAATCGTTGACCGCGGCCAGCGTCGTCCCCTCCTCGAGGTCGAAGCCCGCGCGGAACTGGATCACGGTGCAGTCGGCGTTGTCCTCGCAGCCGTAGAACAGGATGTTGAACTCGACGCCTTCGGCCGCGCTCTCGATCATCGGGTCGCCGTAGGAATCCGCCGTGCGGGTGCCGCCGAACCCGAGGGTCTGGAGCGCGCGCAGCACCGAATCCGGATCGGCCGCGCTGACCGCGGCCACCTCCTGCGCCGCGGACGCTCCTGGAACCGCGGCGCCCGCGAGGCAGAGGGCGGCGATTCTGGCGGCGAGGGCTGCGGCGTGGCGCATCGGTCGGGCTCCGGGCTGGGCCTGGGGTCGGCGCCGCGGCGGGGCGGCCCCGGGCGCGACCGTAGCCGGCGCCGCCGCACCCGACAACGCCGGCCGGCCCCGGCCGCCTTCGGCGCGACGATTCCCGCTCTTGCGCCGCCGCGCCGCCCGTGGCCATTTCCGCACTCGACGCACCCGGATATGGAGGCCGCCATGGCCGAGCACCACGAACACGGCGACATGGACATCACCGAGCAGGAGCGCACGTTCGTGGGTTTCGTGCGCGTCGGTACCATCGCGATCGTGATCATCCTCGCGATTCTCATCTTCCTCGCGCTCGTCAACGCCTGAGGCGCCGGCGCCGCGCGCGCGCGGCCCCGCGGCGTATCCGCCCGCCCTCAGCGGCCGGCGCGGAGATTGCGCTGCATCTGCCGCGCCTCCGCCGTGCGTCCCTCGCGCCGATAGAACGCCAGAAGCTCCCGCCTCAGGTCCTCGGTGGCGCGCAGCCAGCCCGGCGCGTTCACCCGGCCCTCCGTCGCGCCGACCGCGCGGGCGCGGCGGGCGATGCGCTGCTGGCGGTCGGAACTCGGCGGATGGGTCGCGAAGAAGGCCGCCGCGCCCCGCGAATCGCCGTAGAGGCGGCGCATCACCTCGAAGGAGTCCGCGCCCTCCAGCGCGCTCCAGCCGGCTTGAGAGACGTAGCCGACCGCGACCGCGTCCGCGTCCGCCTCCTGATCGCGCGAAAAGTCGGCGATGGCGGCCTGCGCGCTGAGCCCCGCGCCCAGCTCCGCGAGCTCGCCCGGCACGCCCGCCGCGACGGCGAGCGCCGCGCCGATCAGCGCCGCGGCCGAGGCGGTCTGGCGCTGCCGCGCGCCGCTGATGACGTGGCCCCGGTCGATATGCGCCGTCTCGTGCGCCAGCACGAAGGCGAACTGCGCCTCGTTCTCCATGGCGCCGATCAGACCGGCGGTGACGAAGACGTAGCCGCCGCCGGTGGTGAAGGCGTTCACGCCGGGATCCCTCACCAGCACCGTGCGCAGCGGCGGCGCGCCGCGCGGCCGCGCCGGCTCGATCCGGTCGGCGATGCCCGCGACGTAGCGGTTCAGCGCCCGATCCTCGATCAGACGGTCCTCGCGCCGCAGGTCCGCCAGCACGGCGCGCCCGAAGTCGCGTTCCGTCCGCAGGGCCTGACCTTCCGAGGGCGTGCCGGTCCCCGGACTGCAGCCCGGCAGGGCGAGCCCCGCGAGCAGCAGGACGGCGAGGACGGTGCGGAACAGGCGCATGGCGTCATCTCCCTTCGGATCGTGCGCCGCCGAGGCTGGCGCGGCGGCTTGGCGAAAGAAAGACGTATGCCGCCCGGCGCGGATCCGCCACGCAAACGAAAACCCCCGGCGCAGGGCCGGGGGTCCGTCTAGGCGCGTCGCGCCGTCGATCAGCGGGTCAGAGCAGACCCTCGCGCTGAGCCTTCTTGCGCGCGAGCTTGCGGGCGCGACGGATCGCTTCCGCCTTCTCCCGGGCGCGCTTGACCGAAGGCTTTTCGTAGTGCTGCCGGAGCTTCATCTCCCGGAACACGCCTTCGCGCTGCATCTTCTTCTTCAGCGCGCGGAGCGCCTGGTCGACGTTGTTGTCGCGTACCATCACCTGCACGGACGTCACCACCTTTCGTTGCTGCAGGGGCGGGGAGGCCGTATATAACCACGCGACCGCCGGGTGTCCACAGCGCCCGAAGGCCCCACATCACCGGGCGAAGCCGCGCGGCCGCCCGCGCCGCGCTCCGCCTTGTCCGACCCGAGGAGCCCCGCCATGACCGACGCCCCGCAGGCGACCCCGCCCGAACCGAGCCGCCCCGATCCGGTGGCCGCCCCGGCGCCGGACCCGGTCGAGACGGCGCGCGAGCGCCTGTTGGAGGCGCTGCCGTCGCACGTCGCCTTCGACGGCTGGTCGCAGGCGGCGATCGACGCCGCCGCGGCCGAACTCGACATGGACGCCGAGCTCGCCCGCCTCGCCTTCCCGCGCGGCGGCGTCGACGCCGCCCTCGCCTTCCACCGCCGCGGCGACCGGCTGATGGCCGAGCGCTTCGAGGGCGAATCGCATCTCGGCATGGGCTTCACCGACAAGGTGACGCGCTGCGCGCGCCTGCGCCTCGAGGTGGTGGCCGAGCACCGCGAGGCCGCGCGCCGCGCCGCCTCGCTGTTCGCGCTGCCGATGCACGCCGCCGACGGGGCCCGCGCGCTCTGGGACACCGCGGACGCGATCTGGACGACGGTGGGCGACACCTCCGACGACGCCAACTGGTACACCAAGCGCGCCACGCTGGCCGGCGTCTATTCGTCCACCGCGCTCTACTGGCTCGGCGACGATTCGCCGGGCTTCACGGCGACCTGGGATTTCCTCGACCGCCGCATCGCCGACGTCATGCGGATCGAGAAGACCAAGGCGGATCTGCGCAAGAACCCCTTCACAAGGCCGCTGATGACCGTGGGCGACCGCCTCGCCAAGACGGTGAAGCCGCCGCGCGGCCGCGGGCCCGAGAGCCCGGCCTACTGATCCGCGGCGGCGCGGGCCGCCTTCGCCTCGCGCCGCAGCCAGGCGGCGAAGAGTCGGGCCGGCGGGCGCGCCGCGCCGGGACGCCGCACCAGGTGATAGCCGCTCGCGCCGCCGTCCTCGTCGTCCCCGAACAGGATCGTCAGCCGCCCCTCCGCGACGTCCTCGGCCACGAAGGCCTTCGCGACGCAGCCGACGCCCTGACCCTGCCGCAGCGCCGTGGCCATCATGTAGCCGGGCAGATGCGTCGCCGCCGCGGCGAGCGAGCCCGTGACGCCGTGCTCCGCCAGCCAGGCCGTCGCCTCGTCGGTGCCCGACTCGATCAGCCAGGGCAGCGCGAGCAGATCCGCCGGCCGCTCCACCCGGCGTCCCGCCACCAGCTCCGGCGCCGCCGCCACCACCAACGGCGAGGGCAGGAGCGGCTCCGAGATCAGCCCCTGCCAGTCCCCGGCGCCGTAGCGGATGGCGAGGTCCGGCCCCTCCGGTCCCATCCCGACCACCGCCGGGGTCGGATCCAGCATCAGCGCGATCTCCGGATGCGCCCGGCGGAAGCCGCCCATGCGTGGCATCAGGAAACTCGCGGCGAAGTTCGGCGTGGTCGTCACGCGCAAGGGTCGCGCCGCGTCCTCCTCGGCGAAGGCCTCCACCGCCGCGCGGATCGCGCCGAAACCCTCCGCGAGACCGCGCGCCAGCGCCGCCCCGTCGCGTGTCGGCGCGACGCCGCGGCCCTCCTTCGTCATCAGCCTGCGCCCCAGCTCCGCCTCCAGCCGCCGCACGTGCTGGCCCACGGCGGCGTGGCTGACGTTCATCTCGCGCCCCGCGGCGGAGTAGCTGCGGGTGCGGGCGGCGGCCTCGAAGGCGCGCAGCGCGGCGAGCGAGGGCAGGGGTCTCATCCGAAACTCAGACTTTCACGTCGCAAACATTCCTGACTCGCGAACCGACCTCGGATCGCCCATCTATGCAAGCGTCAGCAGCCTGCATCGCTTCAAGGAAAGGAGGCCCCCGATGTTTCAGCCCTTCACCGAGATCATGGCCCGCGTCATCGCCGACGTGACCGTCGTCCTCGCCG
>DATFKM010000187.1:0-2556 GCA_035268645.1 Paracoccaceae bacterium
CCCGGCGCGCGGTCGTCCCCGGCCCGGGCGGCGCTCAGAGAGCCCCCTCGGCCGCCATCTGCATGAAGCCCGCGTCGAAGCGCAGCTTCACGTGGCCCGCGTCCCCGGTGACCGAGCCGTCCGGATACGCCACGCCCACGAAGTCGGGCGAGGGCGCGCCGGTGCCGAGGATCCCCTTCTCGAACAGGAACTCGGCGACATAGGTCATCGTCGTCGGCAGCTCCGACGACTTGACGAAGGCCACCGCCTCCGCCGGGTCGTAGAACATCTCCGTCGTCGCCAGCTGCGCCTCGTAGCCGGCGAGGTCGGTGCCCGAGGCCTCCGCCATCGCCGTCCGCGCCGCGATCCCCTCCGGCGTGTCGGAGGACATGATCGCCATCGTCTCGTACCAGGCGCCGACCAGCGCCTTGCCGAAATCCGGGTTCGCCGCCAGCGTCTCGGTGTTCACCACCATCATGTCGATGATCTCGCCCGGAATGTCCGCGCTGTCGGCCACCTTCGTCGCGTCCCCCATCTCCATGATCGTCGAGACCAGCGGGTTCCACGTCACCACCGCCTCGACGTCCGCGGTCTGCCAGGCGGCGACCATGTCGGCATCGGAGGTGTTGATCACCGCCTCCAGATCCCGCTCCGCCAGCCCCGCCTCGTCCAGCGCCCGCGCCAGCAGGTAGTGGGAGACCGAAAGCTCCACCAGGTTCACCGGCCTGCCGGCGAGATCGGCGACCGAGTCCCCGTCCTTCACCAGGATCGCGTCGTTGCCGTTGGAATAGTCGCCCACGATCAACGCCGTGGTGTCGACCCCCGATCCTGCGGGGATCGACAGCGTGTCCATGTTGGTGGCCGAGACGCCGTCGAACGCCCCCGCCGCATACTGGTTGATCGACTCGATGTAATCGTTGATCTGAACGATCTCGACCTCGATGCCGTATTTCTCGGCCCACTTGTCCATGACGCCGCTGTCGGCCATCCAGCCCCAGGGCATCCAGCCGACATAGATCGACCAGGCGACGCGGAAGCTGTCGCGCTCCTCGGCCTCGGCGGCGGGGACTGCGGCGGCGAGCGCGATCAGCGCGGCGGCGAGCGGTCGGGCGGTGCGGATCATGGCGCGATCCCTCGTGTCGGCGTCCCGTCCGGAGGACCGTCGATCCGCCGCGCGGACGGGACGCGAGGCGCGAAGCGGATCGGCGCAGTGACCTCCCGGGCTTTTCCCCCGCCGTGTACCCGCCGGGCTGCGGCCCGCCGGGCGACGTCTCTCGGACCGGACGCGCCGCCAAGGCGCCGGAACCCTAGACGTCCTGCTCAAACCGATGATGCATGCGCCGTGCCAACATCTGCGCACAGTGGCTGGCCGGACCACGGCACGGGCAGGCGCCTCCGGAACGGGCGCCCCGGCGCCCAATCCGCGGGCTCAGCCGACCGCGGTCTCGAACCGCGCGCCCTCCACAGGCGCTCCGGCCAGCGCGAGGGCGTCCCGAAGGCGCCGCCAGACGGCGGGGTCGCGTACGGGCAGCGCCTGCAACAGCCAGCGGGCCGCCGCGGCGTCGCAGAACGTCTCGCCCTCCCAGACCTCCCGCAACCGGCCGCGCAGCGCCGCGAAGGCGTCCCGCGCCGCCTCGGGCTCGCCTCTCCGCGCCAGCGCCGCCGCGCGCCAGAGCCCTGCGAGCGGCGCCACGCCCTCGGCCATCCGCGCCGCCTCCTCCGCCCCCGCCTCGTCGCCGGAGAGGAAGCGGAGCGCCGCGTGCAGCGCCCAGCCTCCCGCATCCGGCGCCTCGGTCTCCAGCGCGGCGTCGGCCGGCGCCAGCGCCGCCTCCCCCCGTCCGGCCGCCGCCAGAAGCAGCGCGCCGAGGGTCAGCACCCGCGGATCGTCGCCGTTGAGGCCGAGCGCCTCGGCCGCCGCCTCGCCCGCCGCCTGCCACCGTCCCGCCGCCGCCGACGCCCAGCCGAGAGCCAGCGCCGCTCGTGCGTCGAGCGGATCGAGCGCGGCGGCCCGCCGGGCGGCGACGAGCGCCGCGGCGGCGCCGGCGGGATCGCGCATCCGACCCGGACGCGCCGCCGGCCCCAGCGCCCGCGCCAGCGCCAGCGTCGCCCAGCCCGGCGCCCAATCCGGCGTCCGCTCGGTCGCCGTCTCCAGCAGCGCCTCCGCCTCGGCCCAGGCGTCTGGCGTCCAGCGGCGCAGAAGATCGCGGCCGCGAAGCCACAGGCCCGGTCCGCCGGAGGCATCGCCGCACGCCAGACGGTCGCGCGTCAGATGAAGGGTCAGCGCCGCCGTCAGCTGGCGCAGCAGACGGTCCCTTGCGGCCTCCACCCCCGTGCCCTCCAGCGCGAAACGGTCGGACCAGAGCAGCACTCCGCTGTCGGCCTCCACCAGCGTCAACGCGGTGACGAGACGCGACCCCTCGGCCCGGGCGCGGAGCCGGTAGCGACCGGCGGCGGGCGGCTCCGCGCCCGAGGCCGCGGCGCCATCGGCGACACGCCATTCCCGGAACCGCGCGAGCGACGCCATCAGGGCGTGACGGAAACCCTCGGCCCGCGCCGCGCCGTCGGCTCCGACCTCGC
>DATFKM010000188.1:0-2323 GCA_035268645.1 Paracoccaceae bacterium
CGACTTCGGGCGGAGCGCGCGGCTGGTGGCGGTCGAACGCGGCGAGGAGACGGTGATCCCCCGCGACGACGCCACCTTCGAGGAGGCGGACACGCTGGTCTTCGTGGTCCGTCGCGAGGAAGTGGAGGCGGTCAACGACCGGCTCAAGGAAGAGGACCGCGAGAACGGCGACTGAACGCCGACGCCGCGGCTGGGTGCCCCGTATGGGACGGATCCTGAGCAAGGCGCGCAAGCGTCTCTTCGACGCGGCCGAATGCGCCGGCGTGACGAGCGAGCTGTTCGAGCAGCTCAAGTATCCGCGCGAGACCACGGCGATCTCGCTGCCGCTGCGCCGGGACGACGGGCGGCTCGAGATGGTGAAGGCCTGGCGCTGCCGTTTCGACGACCATCTCGGCCCGACCAAGGGCGGCGTGCGCTTCCATCCGGACGTGACCCAGGAGGAGGTCGAGGCGCTGGCCTTCTGGATGACCATGAAATGCGCGCTGATGCACCTGCCCTTCGGCGGCGCCAAGAGCGGGGTGGCGGTGGACCCGCACGCGCTCTCGCCCTTCGAACGGGAGCGCCTGACGCGGATCTTCGCGGTGCGCTTCGGGCACGTCTTCGGGCCGGAGCGGGACGTCCCGGCGCCGGATCTCGGCACCGGCGCGACGGAGATGGCCTGGATCGTCGACGCCTACGGCCGCGAGACGGGCGCGCACCATCCCCACGTCGTGACGGGCAAGCCGCCGGTCCTCGGCGGCCTCGCGGGCCGCAAGGACGCGACCGGCGACGGCGCCTTTCACGTGCTGGAGACGCTGGCCTCGCGGCTCGGCGTCGCGGACGGGGCGCGGCGGATCGCGGTGCAGGGCTTCGGCGCGGGAGGACGGCGTTTCGCGGAACGGGCGGCCGCGGCGGGCTGGCGCGTGGTCGCGGTGGCGGACAGCCGCGGGACCGCCTTCGACGGCGACGGGCTCGACGTCGCCGCCCTCGGCCGCGCCAAGGACGCCGGCTGCGGCGTGACCGACGCGGACGGGGTGGCCGAGACGCTCGATCCCGAGGCGGTGCTGGGCGTGACCTGCGATCTCCTGGTGCCCGCCGCGCTGGGCGGCCAGGTGACGGAGGCGGGGGTCCGCGATCTCGGTTGCCGCGCGATCCTCGAGATCGCCAACGGCCCGGTCGACCCGGCGGCGGACGAGAGCTTGCGCGAGCGCGGCATCGAGGTCGCGCCGGACGTGCTGGCCAACGCCGGCGGGGTCTTCGTGAGCTGGCTGGAATGGGTGCAGGGACGCTCGGGCATGCCCTTCGAGGACGAGGAGGTCGCCCGGCGGCTGGAGCGGCGCATGGCCGAGCGCGCACGCGCGGTGGAGGCGACGGGCCGGGAACTGGACCTGCCGCTGCGGGGCGCGGCCTACGCGCTGGCGGCGCGGCGCCTGTCGAAGGCGGTCTGCGACTTCGGCGCGGCCGCCTATCACCGGGTCGGCTGACCGGCCGAACGCCCGGTCGCGGACGATCGCGGCCGAGTCGCGCTCACCACGCCGATCTCGGACCGCGCTCGTCCGACAGAGAACCCTGGCGGCGGGCGACCAGGGCCTCGATCGCGTCGGCGACGTGGATCTCCTCGATGTGGTGGTCGCCGCGACCGACGCGGATGCGGTGCGCCTCGATCATCACGTCGGCATGGGTGCACAGCGCGGGCGGCTCGAAGCGATAGCAGGCGAGTTCGATCAGGAGGCCGAGCGGATCCCGGAAGTAGATCGAATCCATGAAGCCGCGGTCCTTCGGCCCGGAATGGTGCACGCCGCGCTCGTCGAGGCGGGTCGCGACCTGGCTGAAGGTCGCCTTGGAGACGTCGAAGGCGATGTGGTGGACGCAGCCCGGTTCGGTCGGCGTGCGGGCCGGGTCGGGACGGCGGCTTTCGTTGGTGAAGACCGTGATCAGGCGGCCGTCGCCGGGATCGAAGTAGAGATGGCCCTCGTTCGGATCGTCCAGATTGGGTTGGTCGAACACGAACGGCATGCCGAGCACGCCCTCCCAGAAGTCGATCGAGGTGGCGCGGTCCGCCCCGACGAGGGTGACGTGGTGCACGCCTTGGGACTGGATCTTGCGCATCGGCTCGTTCTCCTGATCGGACGGGCCGAGGATAGGCGCCCCGGTCCCGTCGGACAACGCGGCCGAGCCCCGCCCGCCGTGCAAGGATCGTTTCCCGATCAGGCACTGTTCTGCCGTCAGGCCTTGCTTCGTTGTCGCGAGGCCCGTGTCAACCCGGCGGAAGACCGAGGCGGCCGGCGGCCGCGGCGCCGGCGGCGCGTCCGGTGGCCAGGCAGACGGTGAGCAGGTGTCCGCC
>DATFKM010000189.1:0-6479 GCA_035268645.1 Paracoccaceae bacterium
CTGCGGCGAGATAGCCGCCGAAGACCATCACGAAGGTCAGGACGATGCCGACGATACCTAACATGGTTCTCCCGATGCAGCAGGCGGACGCGGCGAGGATGGGGCCGGCCGGTTAACGGAACGCCAAGGCGGCGGCCCTCACTCCGTGGGAGCCGCGGCGTTGCGGCCGGCGATGACGGCGGAGACCGCGTAGGCGCGCTCTGGCGACAGCTCGGCGAGGACCTCGGCGGCGGCCTCGCGGTCCATTCGCGCGAGAAAGCCGGCGGCGAAGACGACGTCCATCGATTCGAAGATGCGTGCGGCGCTCTTCGGCTTCATCGATTCGTAAACGTCGACGAGGCGGCCCACGTCGTCCTCGGCCGCCTCGTCCGCGATGGCGAGGGTCGCCGCGAGGCGACGTTCGGCGTCCTCGAGGGCGGCCGCCTCGGCCTGAAAACGCCGCTCGGCGGCTTCCAGCACCCGCGCGCGATCCGCCAGCACCCCGGCCCTCGCATCGAGCTGATCCTCGCGCTCGCGTATAGCCGCGAGCAGCGAGCCCGGATCCGGCGCCGGGCAGGCCGACGCCGTGGCGCCGGAAGATGCCGGGTCCGCGGCGGCGGCCGCGACGAGCGCGCCGTCGGGATCCGCGACTCGGGCGATGGCGGAGCCGGCGAAGCAGAGCGCGAGGAGCAGCAAAGCGCCGGGACCGCGAAGGCTGGGGGGCGTCGCGGCCCTGCCCTTGATCCGAGCCAGCGCATGGGCCCCGATCAACCTCTCGCCTCCCGCTTGAGCGCGGTGAGCGCGGTTCGCAGCGCCTCCGCCAACGCGCCGTCGTGCGCATCGTAGTCCGGGTCTTCCGTCGCTGTTGTTCTCGGCGGGCGGCCTTCGAGCGCCGTGGTGCGTCCGGCGCGGCGCGCCTCGGCTTGCGCAGGGCGACTGCCGTCACGGTCGTGCACCGAGGCGAGCAGAAGCTCCAGTCGGCCCGCGGCCATCTCGGCCCTTGCGGCGGTGTGGGCCAGCGTCTCCGCCGACTCGCCCGACGCGGCCCGGGCGGACTCGAGCGCGGCGCGCATCTCCTCCACCTGTGTCGAAAGCGCGGCGATCGCGGCGCCGACGCCGCCGTCCATGTCGCGAAGGCGGCGGAGGCGACCGGCCAGGACGTGGCAGTAGATCGCGGCGCAGAGGGCGGCCGAGATCAGCAGGCCGTCGGCGATCAATTCCATGGGGCTCCCCTCCGAACGAACCGGTTCACTGCAGGACGAATTCGGTGATCAGAAGATCGCGAACGGCGTCCTCTCCCACCACGATGCGCACCCGACGCAGGAGATGCGCGCGCAGGCGCGCCATGACGGCGGGCCGGCTCAGATCCTCGTCGCGCAGCGAGTGGAGATAGCTCGCGAGCACGTCGAGAACGCGCGGCATGAGGTTGCGCAGATGTTCCTCCGCCCCCGGCACTGTCTCGATCGTGGCGGAGATCCGCAGCAGCCGCGTGTCGGCTCCCAAGCCGACCGTGACCGTCAGCGTGTCCAGCGGGACGAAGCTGGACGCCCCGCCTGGAGGAGGCGACGGATCCTTCCATCCGCCCGTCCCGAAGGCGGGCAGGACCAGGGTGACCAGCCCGCTCGAGGTCGCGTGGAAGCCGCCGGCCCCTAGGAGCGCCGCCAGCGCGAGACCGGCCCCCAGGCTCTTGACGACCCCGCGGCGCCGTGCGCCCTCCGCCTCCGATGACGTCGCCTCGACCATCGTCGCGCCGTTCCCTCTCCGCTCTCCGCCCAGTCGCGCCGACGCCGACGCCGACGCCATGGGGAGTGGATGTAGGCTGAAGGGGCTAACCGAATGTTAAGTCACGACGGTCCATTCCGGGGTCATGCCAGAACGGCGGCGCGGCATGCGCACAGCGCGAGAGGGGTAGCGTTGACACGGATCGCGACACTGTGGAGCGGGCTCGACCCGCGCGGACGTCTCGTCGCCTTGTTGGCGGCCGGCGCGGTGGCCTTGGCGGTCATCGGGCTGGCGCGCGTGGCCGTTCAGCCCGGGATGGCCCTGCTCTATGCAGGTCTGGACGCTGCGGCGGCCGGCGGCGTGGTATCGGCGCTCGAAGCGCGGCAGGTGCCCTACGAGGTGCGGGGCGACGCCATCTACGTGCCCGACGGCGAGCGCGACGCGCTGCGCATGACGCTCGCGGCGGAGGGGCGGCCGGAGGGCGGGGCGGCCGGCTACGAGCTGCTCGACGATCTCTCGGGCTTCGGCACGACCTCCGAGATGTTCGACGCCGCCTACTGGCGCGCCAAGGAGGGCGAGCTCGCGCGAACGATTCTCGCGCTGCCGCAGGTCCGCAGCGCGCGGGTGCACGTGGCGAATCCGCAGCGGCGCCCGTTCGAGCGGGGAGGCGAGCCGACGGCGTCGGTCGCGGTCTCGATGAGCTCCGGCGCGCTTCCGGCGCGGCAGGCGGAAGCCGTGCGCTTTCTCGTGGCCGCTGCCGTGCCGGGCCTGTCGCCGGAGGGCGTGACGGTCATCGACGCGGAGAAGGGCCTCGCCATCGCCGATGGCTCGGCGGACGACCCGGCGCGCGGCACGCAGGAGCGGGCGGAGCGCTTGAAGGCCAACGTCGAGCGCCTGCTCGCCGCGCGGGTCGGCCCCGAATCGGTGGTCGTCGAGGTCACGGTCGACGCCGACATGAACTCGGAGACGGTCCGCGAACGGGTGTTGGACCCCGAAGGCCGCGTGGCCGTGCATTCCGACGTCCAGGAAAGTGCCGCGAACTCCGAAGGCGGGCCGGGCTCCGGCGTCACCGTGGCCTCCAACCTGCCGGACGGCGACGCGGGCGGCGAGCCCGGCGGCGGCGCAAAGAGCTCCAGCACCGAGACGCGGGAGCGCATGAACTACGAGGTCTCCGAGGTGGTGCGCGAGCGCGTACGCCTGCCGGGGGAGATCCGCCGGATCGGCGTCGCGGTGCTGGTCGACGGAGTGACCGCGCCCGGCCCGAACGGCGCCCCGGTCTGGGAGCCGCGGCCGGAGGCCGAGCTGGAGGCGTTGCGCGCGCTGGTCGAATCGGCTGTGGGCTACGACGCGGCGCGCGGCGACGTCATCACCATCCGCAGCCTGCGCTTCGCCGAAGCCGCGGAACTCGGCGTCACGGTCGAGCAAGGTGCGGGCGACTTCCTGCGCGCCAACGCCGCTACGCTGCTGCAGATGGCGATTCTCGCCGGAGTCGCCCTGTTGCTGGGTCTCTTCGTGCTGCGTCCGCTGCTGACCCGCCGGCCCGAGCCGTTGGCGCTCGAGGGGCGCGCCGCGTTCGAGGCGCTCGAGGGACCGGAGGCGATCGAGGCGCAGATCGCCGCGGCCGGCGAGGCGCTGAGCGCCGACGGCGTGGATCGCGACCGCATGGAGGCGCTGCGCCACGCGGCGGAGGAACGCAGCGAGGCGGCGGCGGCGCTCCTCGCCGCCTGGCTGGACGCCGACCGGGGCAAGGGAGAACGGGCATGAGACGAGGCGTTCTGGCGCTCGAGCGGTTCGAGCTCGCCGCGTCGCCCCGGGATCCGGCGCGACCGGCGGAGCCTGTGGCCCGGTGCGTGGCGGAAGACGCGCGCGAGGCCGAGGCGCGGCTGGCCCGCGCGCGCGGCGAGGCCCGCGCCGAAGGTTACGCCGCGGGCGTCGCGGAGGCCGAGGCGCGCGCGGACGCGGCCCTGCGCCTCGCGCTGTCCGAGATCGGAGAGAGGATCGAGGACTGCCGTCTGGCGATGGCGGAACGGCGCGAGGCCGTCGGCGCCGCGGCGGCGGACATCTGCGAAGCGCTGTTGACGGGGCTCGCGCCCGCTTTCGCACGCGCGGGGCTGGCCGCCGAGATCGCCGCCGCGGCCGCCGAGGGGCTGGAGGGACGGCCGGGCGCCGCGGCATCTCCGGTCATCCGGGTCTCCCCCGGTCAGGCCGAGGCGGTGTCTTGCGCGCTCGTGGGCGCCGGCCTCGCCGCGGAGATCGCGCCCGACGCTGAGCTCGGCGATCTCAGCGCGCGCATCGACTGGGGCGACGGGGCCGACGCCATAGACCTCGCCGCGGCGATCGCCGCGGCCCGCATCGCCCTCGACCGCCATCTGGAGACGCAGAGGAGACGCCCCGCTCATGGCTGAAGAAGACATCGCCCCCTTGCCGGCGGAAAACACGCCGGTGCGCCGCCGCGGCGGCGCCGTGCTCGCCGTGCCGATCGAGATCGTGGTCTGCGTCGGGCGCGCCCGCCCCATGGTGTCGGAACTGGTGGACCTGCGGCGCGATTCGGTGCTCGCGCTGGACAGCCGCATCGACGACCCCGTCGAGATTCTCATCGGCGACCGGCTCATCGCCCGCGGGGAGTTGCAGGAGATGGACGACGACAGCGGCCGGCTGGCGGTGCGCCTGACGGAAGTGGCGGACCTGTCTCAAGGTGTCTGAGGCGCGCGGGATCGGCGTCACCTGGGCACGGCGTGGGCTCGACGCCGCGGCGTGGCTCGTGCTCGCGTTCGCCGTGGCGGGCGTGCCGGAGCCGGCGCTCGCGCAGGCGCAGGCGCAGGCGACGGCCGAGGGAAGCCTCACGCTCCGCGCCGTGCAGCTCTTCGCGCTGATCACGCTGCTCAGCGTCGCGCCCGCGATCGCGATCATGGCGACCTGCTTTCCCTTCATGGTGACGGTGCTTTCGATCCTCCGCACGGCGGTCGGGTTGCAGCAGTCGCCGCCGAACATGCTGATCGTGAGCCTCGCGCTGTTCCTGACCTGGTTCGTCATGGCGCCGGTCTTCGAGACGGCCTGGCGCGAGGGCGTCTCGCCGCTGGTCGAGGAGCGGGTCTCCCTCGAGGAGGGCGTGACGCGGGCGATGGCGCCGTTCAGGGACTTCATGTCGGCGCGGGTCGACGCCGACACGCTGTCGGCGCTCCAGGCGGTCGCGCCTGTCTCGAGCGCCGAGGCGGCGCCCGCGCCCGATGCGCCGGAGGCCGGCGACGACGACGCGTCGCCGACGCCGCTGTCGGTGCTGGCCCCGGCCTTCCTGCTGTCGGAGATCGCGCGGGCCTTCGAGATCGGCTTCCTGATCTACCTGCCCTTCCTGCTGATCGATCTCGTCGTCGCCTCGATCCTGATGTCGATGGGAATGATGATGGTGCCGCCCGCCGTGGTCTCGTTGCCGTTCAAGCTCGCCTTCTTCGTGGCGGCGGACGGGTGGTCGCTGCTCGCCGGCGCCCTCGTGCGGGGTTACGGAGCATGAGCGCGGATGATCCCACGCCCGACCTGCCGGCGGTGACGTCGAGCGCGACGGTTCCGGCGCGCCTCGCGCAGCGGCCCGCCCCCGCCGGGCGAGACGGCGGCGCCCTCCCGCTCGACCCTGCCGAGAAGGCCGCGGTGGTGCTGGTCGCGCTCGGGCCGGAGATGGCCGCCAATCTCATGCGCCAGTTCGACGAGCGGCCGATGCGCCGCTTCGCGGCCGCGGTGAGCCGCCTGCACGAGGTGCCGCGCGAGACGGTGGTGGCGGTGGTCGACGAGTTCCTCGAGCGACTCGGCGACGAAACCACGGTGCGCGGCGGCATCGACGAGGCCCGTCGAATTCTGGGGCAGATCCTGGACGAGGAGCAGCTTTCGCGCGTGCTTGAGGAGCTGGATTCGCGGGGCGGCCGCTCGATCTGGCAGCGCCTCGCGGATGCGGCGGACGCGCCCTTCGCCGCCTGGATCGGCACCGAGCACCCTCAGGTCGCGACGGTCGTCCTCTCCAAGCTCCGTCCGGAGCAGGCGGCGCGGCTGCTTGAGCGTTTCGAGCCGGCCTTCGCGCACGACGTGGTGCTGCGCATGTCGCGCGTTCCGACCGCCGACCCGGGCGCGATGGAGGTCCTGAAGTCCTCGATCGAGCGGGATTTCGTGACCGCGATCGAGCGCACGCAAGGCGCGCGCAAGCCGACCGAACTGATCGCGGGACTGATGAACCACGTCTCCGCCTCGGCGCGGGAGGCGTTCCTGGCCCAGATGGAGGAGACGGACCCGAAGCTCGCCCAGGAGGTGCAGCGGGTGATGTTCACCTTCGGCGACATCTCGACCCGGGTGGCGGCGCGGGCGGTTCCGCAGGTGGTGCGCGCGGTGGACGAGCCGGTGCTGCTGACGGCGCTGAAGACGGCGCTGGCCCTCGACGATCCGTCGGCGGAATTCATCCTCGGCAACGTGGCGCGGCGCCTCTCGGAGCGGCTGCGCGAGGACCTCGATGCGATGCCGGAAGTGCGCCAGAAGGAGGGCGAGCAGGCGCAGGCGGAGGTCGTCGCGGCGGTGCGGCGGTTGGCGCAGACCGGGGAGATCAAGCTCATCGAACTCGACGGCGCGGAGGACTGATACCGCCGCGCGAAAGCTTTGACTCCGCGGGGGATTCCCGCGCGCTCTGATCCGTGATTCCGTCGCCGAGGCAGGGAGACGGAGGCGACATGGGCCGAGCTCTGGAGATCCGGGACGATCTGACGGCGGAGCAGCTTCGAGCGCTGGCGGCGCGGGAGCGGAGC
>DATFKM010000190.1:0-6857 GCA_035268645.1 Paracoccaceae bacterium
CCGCCGGCGCCGGCGGAAACGCCACCACCTCCGCGGACGCCGCCTGGAGCCATCGCCACGGCGATCCGCCGGAGAAGGCGCGCGACCAGCGACCAGCCCCCAGGCCGAGCATGGCGAAGCCGGTCGCCAACATGATCCGGAACGACCGGAACACCAGTTCGGCCGGGGGCCGCCCGCTCGCGGGCAAGGGCCTGAGGCCCCGTAAGGCGACGTTGCAGTCGCCCGTCGGGATCCCGTAGGCGAGCTTCGGGATCTGGATGGTCGCGGTGATCTGCGCGGCGTCGTCGTCGGGCGGACCGAACAGGATCAGCGGCGCGCCGTCTGAGCGGCTTTCGTAGCGGCCCCTCCATCTCCGGGACCTTGGCGGGCTGATGCTCGGGAGTGTCCAGCCTGTGCACGTCGCCGCTGAAGATCCGCAGCGGTTCGACGCGCACCGCCATCCACATCGGCATCGAGAACATGATGCCGGCGTGACGGTCCTTCGGGCCGCGCGGAAGATGCGAGTCGCCGACGCCGCCCGCCACGAAGGCCGTGGTGAGGCAGGTGGCGAGCGTCATGCGCACGAGCCGGTACGGGAAGGAGGGGGTGAACACGATCGCGCACCAGTCCACCGGCACGAACTGCCCGTTTTCGGCGACGGCGCAGCCTGCGGGGGGTGTGCATCCAGGAATTGACGCTGAGGATCCGGAAGGCCGACATCGCATGCCGAAGGCGACCATCAGGGTGGCGAGGGAGTGCAGCGTCGGGCCGACCTTCTCCCGCCCGAACAGCGTCACGCCGAGGAAGCCGGCCTCGAGGAAGAAGGCGGTCAGCACCTCGTAGCCCATCAGCGGGCCGAAGATGGGCCCGGCGCGGTCGGAGAAGACCGACCAGTTGGCGCCGAACCGGCAGGACATGACCAGCCCGGATACGACGCCCATGCCGAAGGCCACCGCGTAGATCGTCTTGCAGCAGTCGAAGAGCCGAAGATAGGCGCGGTCTTTCGTGCGAAGCTACAGTCCCTCCAGCACCGCGAGCCAACTCGCGAGACCGATCGAGACGGCGGGCAACACGATGTGCGAGGCGACGATGAGCGCGAATTGGAACCGCGTGAGGTGGAGCGCTTCGAAACCGAGCATGGCGGCGCCTTCAGCGAGCCGAATGCGTGTTTCAGAGGTGCGTGCGGCGGGCCGGAATGCAATGCGCCGGGGCGTCTCCGCGCGCCTGCGGACGGCGCCGCCCGCCGGCGCGCGGCGGTTCAGTCGAGCGTGACGCGCCCGGCCGGCCCTTCGATCACGGCGCGGATGGCGGCGCCTTCGCCGGCGGCGGCGGGCGGCGCGTCGGGCCGCGCCTCGGGCAGCGCCTCGTCGAGGCCGAGGGCGCGCAGCGCCTTCGCCGTCTCGGGATCGGGGCGGCGCTCGAACGCGATCAGCGAGAGGCCGGAGCCGGCGAGCGTCTCCGACGGCGTCTCGGCGCCGTCGGGCCATTCGATCAGCCCGGGCAGCGCGCCGAAATGAGGAGCCACCGGCCCCGGCGCGCGGGTCAGCCGCCAGGCGAGCGCGCCTCGGCGCATGGGCCCGACCGGACCCAGATCCGCGCCGCGCGCCGCCCAGTCGTCGATGTGCGTGCAGCGGGCCATCCAGGTCAGCAGGCGCGGGCCGGAAGCGACGAGGGCCCGCACCTCGGGCCGCGAAAGCCCGAAGCCGAGGGGCGTCTCGACGGACTGGTCGGGGTCCGGGGCGATCAGTTCCAGATAGACCGGCCGCCGGCCTTCGCCCCGCGCGTCCTCGAGGCCCCAGAGCAGGTTGTGGGTGCCCGCGCCCTCGTGCGCTCCGCCGCCCCCGGCCGCCACGCCGAGGCGGCGCTCCATCTCCCGGCCGCCGGCGGCGAGGTCGAGGCAGCCGACGACGAGGTGGTCGAGTTCCGGTTTCATTCGCAAGCCCTTCCCGCGCGCCCGATCGGCGCGGCGGGATCCTTTCCGGCGCGGGCCTGCGCCGCAACCCCCGGCGACGGCGCGCGTCGGAGGGTCAGAACAGGAAGTCGTCGGGGCCGAGGTCCTTCGGGCGCATGCCCTCGATCACCATCTCCTCGCCCTTCCAGTGCACGACCGTGTGGAAGCCGAGCCGCTCGAAGCGCAGGTCGTCGAAGCTTCCGTCGCGGACGAAGATCCTGTCCTCGCCCTGTTCGAAATCGCGGACCCAATCGCGACCGGCGCGGCGCTCGAACTCGAATATGTCGCCGCCGCCGCCGCCGAAGAGCTTGTCGTTGCCGCCGCCGCCCTTGAGCCGGTCGTCGCCGCCGCCGCCCTCCAGCCGGTCCTTGCCGCCGCCGCCGTCGAGGCGGTCGCGGCCCTTTCCGCCGTAGAGCTCGTCGCGACCGCCCTGGCCCTTGAGCCTGTCGGCGCCGCCGTCGCCGTAGCCGAAGTCGCCGCCGGCGCCCATGACGAGCTTGTCCTTGCCGCCCTCGCCGGCCGCGGCGTCGGACGCGGCGCCGGTCTTGACCCGGTCGTGGCCGCCGCCCGCGAGGACGATGTCGACGCCGGCGCCGGTGTCGACGACGTCGTTTCCGCCGTAGGCGAACACCTCGTCGTCGTCGCGGCCCGTGAGGATCCTGGAGCGTCCCTTGCCGTCGTAGACGACGTCGTCTCCGTCGCCGGTCGAGATGCGGTCCCTGCCGTCGCGCACGACATCGTCGACGTTGACGATCAGGTCGTCGAAGGCCGAGCCCTTGATGCGTTTGACATGCTCGCCGATCACCGCCTCGGCGCCTTGGACCGAGTCCCGGAGCACCTCGAACCTGCGGCCGAAATCCGCGATGATGGTGCTCTCGTCCTGCAGCGAGAGGGTGAATTCCTTCAGCAGCCTGCGGGCGAAGTCGCCGATCCCGAGATCCTCGAGGCCCGCGTCGAAGGCGTCGTTGTCGAGCCGTTCCAGCCTGGAGTCCTGCCAGGCCTTCGCATAGTCGCGATAGCCGATGTCGCCGCTTTCGAAGCGTCGCGCCAGGTCGTCGATCCCGTCCGTGAGGAAGTCCATGGCGCGGCCGAGATAGTCGGAGAGCAGGGTCTCCTTGCGCTCAACCCGGTCGACCATCGCGTCGTAGTCGCGGCCGACGCCGTAGGTCCCGAGCGTGTTCAGATAGTTGAGCACGGCGCCGGCGAAGTCGGAGGCGAGCGCGTCGCCGGACTGCCCGCCGCGGTCCATCCGCAGCGTCGGCAGCTCCTCCGACCAGGAGGCGCGGCCGGCGTTGAACTTGTCTGCGAGCGCGAAGATGTCGACGTTGTCGAGGATGCCGTCGCCGCCGGAGCCGCCGCCCCCGCTCCCGCCGCCCCCGGTCCCGCCGCCGTCCGAGCCGTCGCCGATCACGAAGGGATCTCCCGGCACGCCGGAGGCCGCGACGTCGGCCAGGTTCACGTCGACGGCCCGGTACTTGATCATCCGGTCGGAACCGACGGGGATCATCGTCGGCAGAAGCGAGCTGTAGTCGTCCGGCTGCTCGAGATGATAGCGCTTGATGATGCGCGTCGTGTAGGCGGTGTTGCCCGGATAGCCGTAGGCGAAGGCGACGCTGTAGGGCGAGCCGAGGAGCGTCACGCCGGCGAAGCTCTGCGTGTAGAGGTCGAAGGGCGGGCTGACGGGGTAGCTGGCGCTGAGTGCGTAGTCGAATTCGACGTAGACGCGATAGCTGGCCGCTTCGGCGGGAGAGATTCGGATGGTCACGGGCGACACCTTCGCGTAGCGCGACTGCGGAGGGCCGGGCCCGCGGGGCGCCGGCGGCGACAGGGGCGGCCGGCGTTCATGTGAACGAAGGCTGCACGGCTTGGTCGCCTATTCTTCATGGATTCGCAAGACTTCGATCGCCGAAACCGCGGGCCGTGTCCTGCCGGCCACGGCCTGCGCGGTGGCGACGGGCTCAGCCCTTGAGGCGGCGGTCGCGTGCGGCGAGGAGGCGCAGGCGCAGAGCGTTGAGGCGGATGAAGCCCTGGGCGTCGGCCTGGTCGTAGGCGCCGGCGTCGTCCTCGAAGGTGACGTGGGCTTCGGAGTAGAGCGACATCGGCGAGGAGCGGCCGATCACGTCGGCGGAGCCCTTGTACAGCTTGACGCGGACCGTGCCCTCGACATGGCTCTGGCTGGCGTCGATGGCGGCCTGGAGCATGCGGCGCTCCGGCGAGAACCAGTAGCCGTTGTAGATCAGCTCGGCGTAGCGGGGCATGAGCTCGTCCTTGAGGTGGGCGGCGCCGCGGTCGAGCGTGATCTGCTCGATGCCGCGATGCGCGGCGAGCAGGACGGTCCCGCCGGGGGTCTCGTAGATGCCGCGGGACTTCATGCCGACGTAGCGGCCCTCGACGAGGTCGAGCCGGCCGACGCCATGGGCGCCGCCGAGCTCGTTGAGCTTCGTCAGAAGCGCGGCGGGCGAGAGGCGCTCGCCGTCGATGCTCACCGCATCGCCCTTCTCGAAGCCGATCTCGACGATCCGCGGCGCGTCGGGGGCGTCCTCCGGCGCGACGGTGCGCTGGTAGACGTAGTCG
Source organism: Paracoccaceae bacterium (assembly GCA_035268645.1). Taxonomy (GTDB): domain Bacteria; phylum Pseudomonadota; class Alphaproteobacteria; order Rhodobacterales; family Rhodobacteraceae; genus Albimonas. The sequence continues at coordinate 4,505 of DATFKM010000190.1, forward strand.
GGGGCCTCGACGGCCGGGTCCTCGAGCACCTTTCCCTCGGAGGAGGTGTGCAGGAGGTTGGCGTCGACGCTGAACGGCGCCTCGCCGCGCTTGTCCTTGGGGACGGGAACCTGGTGCGCCTCGGCCCATTCGATGAGGCGGGTGCGGGAAGTGAGGTCCCAGAGGCGCCAGGGGGCGATGACGCGGATGTCGGGGTCGAGGGCGTAGGCCGAGAGCTCGAACCGGACCTGGTCGTTGCCCTTGCCGGTGGCGCCGTGGGCGACGGCGTCGGCGCCGGTCTCCTCGGCGATCTCGACGAGGCGCTTGGAGATGAGGGGCCGGGCGATGGAGGTGCCGAGAAGGTAGAGGCCCTCGTAGACCGCGTTGGCGCGGAACATCGGAAAGACGTAGTCGCGGACGAACTCCTCGCGGAGGTCCTCGATGAAGATGTCCTTGACGCCGAGGGTCTCGGCCTTCTTCCGCGCTGGCTCGAGTTCTTCGCCCTGGCCGAGATCGGCGGTGAAGGTGACCACTTCGCAGCCGTATTCGACCTGAAGCCACTTCAGGATGATCGAGGTGTCGAGGCCGCCGGAATAGGCGAGGACGACCTTCTTCGGGGGCTCGAACGTCGGCATTGGGGCTCTCCGGGACCGGGGATCGGGTCGGCGCGAGGCTCTAGCGCCGGGGCCCGGGCGGCGCAAGCGGGGGCGGCGGAGGCCGGAGGGCGTGCCGCAGGCGTGCGCACGCCGTGCGGCGGACGTGCAGCGGATGTCGGCCTTTCGTCGGCCTTTCGTCGGCCTTCGGTGCGCCGTTCGTCGGCCGTCGGCGCCGCGCGGGTCGGCCGTCGGTCGGCCCCGGGTGCGGACCGCGTCGGGCGTTCATGCCGACGCCGTCGGACCGGGGGGCGATCGGGGAGGCGCGCGGGTTGACGTGAGGAGGGGTCTCGCGATGGCGCGCCGCCGGGAGATAGGCTCCGGGCGGCGAGGCGCAAGACGGGAGGGCGAACGATGTATCCGCTGATCCGGGTGGGGCTGGCGATGCGTCGGGCGCGTCGGGCGCCCCGGCTGGCGCCGGGGGAGGTGCATGTCGAGCGCACCCGCTGCTGGCCGTGGGACGTCGATCCGTTCATGGAGCTCAACAACGGGCGCACCATGACGTTGATGGACATGGGGCGGATCCCGGTCTTCATCCGCTCGGGCCTGCTCGACGTGCTGGAGCGCGAGGGCTGGCGACTGACGATGGCGGGAGCTTCGGTCGTGTATCGGCGGCGCGTCCCGACCTTCGCGCCGCTCGAGATCCGGACGCGGCCCATGGGGCGGGACGCGCGCTTCCTCTATGTCGAGCACCTGACGTCGGCGAAGGGCGAGCCGGCCCATCACGCCGTCTATCGCGCGGCGGTGGTGGAGCGCGGGATCGTGCCGACGGATCGCGTGATCGCGGCGGCGGGCGAGACGGTCTGGGACGCGGCGCTTCCGGACTGGGCGGCGGACTGGGCGGCGGCCGAGTCGAAGCGACCCTGGCCGCCGGAGTTCCAGGGGTTTCACCGAAACGGATGAGTCCGCTTCGAGCCCGAAGCGGACGCGAGCTCGAGCTTTCATGACGTCGACCACGGATCTCGCCCGAGACCTGTTTCGATCAGCGTGACCGGACCTTCCGCGTCCGATCGGTCCGGCGCCTTCGGACATCCGCGGCGCGGTTGCGCAGATCGGCCCCGCCCTCCGCCGCGACCGGCTCGGGGATCAGGCCGAGGAACTGGCGGAACGCCGCGCGAAGGAGCGTCTCGTGATGGACGCTGCCGCCCTCGCGGAAGAGCCTCGGCAGCTCGGACCACGGCGCCTGCGGGTGCCGATGATGCACTTCGTGGAGATTGAAGTTCAGAAACGCGCGCTGAAGCGCCTCGGGCAGCCGGAGATTGTAGCCCGCATGGAGGTCTTCGAGGGCGTTGCCGTAGTGGTAGGCGTTGTCCAGCAGCGAGACGAGCACGCCGCGCGCGGCAAGCGCCAGGGCGAGCATCCACCACCAGGCGCCGTAGAACCAGAAGCCGAGTCCGAACAGGATGCAGATGACGAGCCCGTCCAGCCGCAGGCGGCTTCGGCCGGGCGCTTCGAGAAGCTGCCTGCGGGCCATCGGCGCCATCGACCGGCCGTCGGGCATGGCGTCGCCGAAGGCGCGGGCGACGAGGGCTTCGAGGATGCGGCTCGGCAGAAGCGCGAAGAGCGCGGCGGCGGCCTCGAACAGGTAGAGGCCGATGGTGATCAGGAAGTAATGCCAGGCGCTTTCCCGCAGGCCCGGCCGGCCGGCGCCCGCCGAGACGTCCGAGCGCTGGATCGGCGTGCGGTTGAAGCGGTGGTGCATCAGATGGCCGAAGCGCAGC
>DATFKM010000191.1:0-2570 GCA_035268645.1 Paracoccaceae bacterium
ACGCGGCGATGGCGGGCGAGGTCCAGCAGATAGGCGCCCTGCAGCGTCTCGAGGTCGCCGTCGAGGCTCTGGATGAAGTTCGGGGCCTTCACGAGCGTCGGCCCCTCGCCGAAGGCGGCCCAGGCGAGGCGCGTGCCGTCGGCGGAGACGGCGAAGCGCACCTCCTGCGCGGCGGAGAGGTCGGCGACCGCGGCGTCGCGGCGCGCGCCGTCGAGCGCGACGGCGAGCGACTCGAGGGGCCGCGGGACGCCCTTGAGACGCAGCGCGCCGCGCGGCTCCAGCGTCACGTCGAGCCCGCCGCCGGCCATGTCGGCGGCGGCGCGGGAGACGAGGACGCCGCCCTCGGGCGCGGCCGCCTCCAGCCGGGCGGCGATGTTGACGGCGTCGCCGAAGACGTCGCCGCCCTCCATCGTGACGTCGCCGACATGGACGCCCGCGCGCAGGCGCACCGGATCGTCCGACAGCGCGCGCTGGATCGCGGCGGCGGCGAGGACGGCGCCGGCCGCGGAGGGGAATTCGGCGAGGGCGCCGTCGCCCGTCAGCTTGACGACGCGCCCGTCTTCCGCGGCGATGCCGGGGCGCACCACGTCGCGGAACACGCGGCGGAGCGCGGCGAGCGTCGCGTCGCGGTCGGCCGCCATGCGGGCGGTGTATCCGGCGGCGTCGAGGGCCAGGATCGCGGCCATGCGGCGGGTCATCGGCGCGTTCTTTCGGGCCTGTTCGTCGCGGCGAGGATAGCCCGGCGCGGCGCGCGCGTCAGTAGCTTCGGGGCAGGCCGAGGCCGCGCTCGGCGACGTGGCAGAGGGCGAGCTGCTGGGAGACCGGGGCGAGGCGGTTGATCCAGACCTCGCGCAGCAGGCGCTCGACGCCGTATTCGGCCGCGTAGCCCATGCCGCCATGGGTGAGGACGGCGCGTTCGCAGGCGCGGTGGCCGGCCTCGGCGGCGAGCCATTTGGCGGCGTTGGCCTCGACGCCGCAGGGCTGGCCGGCGTCGTAGAGGGCGGCGGCGCGGAGGGTCATCAGCCAGGCGCTCTCCAGCTCCGCCCAGCTTTCGGCGAGGGGGTGCTGGATCGACTGGTTGGCGCCGATGGGGCGGCCGAAGACGGTGCGGTCCTTGGCGTAGTCCACCGCGCGGGAGAGGGCCTGGCGGCCGACGCCGATCGCCTCGGCCGCGATCAGGCAGCGTTCGGGGTTGAGGCTGTCGAGGATGACGCGGAAGCCCTTCCCTTCCTCGCCGATCATGTCGTCCTGCGTCACCGGGAGGCCGTCGTAGTGGACGGTGTTCGAGTTGACGGCGTGGCGGCCCATCTTCGGGATCTCGCGGATCTCGACATGCCCTTGGTTCAGGGGGGCGAAGAAGAGGGTGAGGCCGTCGGTGGGCTTCTGCACCTCCTCGAGCGGCGTGGTGCGGACGAGGAGCATCACGCGCTCGGCCTGCTGGGCGGTGGTGGTCCAGATCTTCGAGCCGTGGATGGTCCAGCCGTCGTTGGTGCGTTCGGCCCGGGTCTTGATCTTGGTGGTGTCGAGGCCGGCGTCGGGTTCGGTGACGCCGAAGCAGGTGATCAGGTCTCCCGAGATGATCTTCGGGAGCCAGCGGTCGCGCTGGGCGTCGGTGCCGTGGCGGTGGATCGCCTCGGGGCCGAAGATGTTGATGTGGATGGCGGAGGCGGCGGCCATCGCGCCGGGGGAGTTCGCCACCGCCTCCATCATCACCGCGGCCTCGATGACGCCGAGGCCGGCGCCGCCATAGGCCTCCGGCATGGCGATGCCGAGCCAGCCGCCCTCGGCCATCGCCTGGCGGTAGTCGTGCGGGAAGCGGTGCTCGCGGTCGCAGGCCTGCCAATAGGCCTCGTCGAAGGGGCGCATGACGCGGCGGACCGCCTCGCGGATCTCGAGCTGGTCGGGGGTGAGGTCGAACATCAGGTCTCCTCCGGGCGGCGGCCGGTGGCGAGAGGGCTCAGCAGCCAGAACGGCGTGCAGGCGAGGGCGGCGGCGACGATCGAGGTGAGGAACACCGCCTGATAGCCGCCGGTGAGGTCGTGCAGCAGGCCCGAGAGGAAGCCTCCCGTCGCCGAGCCGAGGCCGAAGCCGATGGTGATGGCGCCGTAGACCGCGCCGACGCGCTCGGGGTAGAGGCGCGCGGTCAGCGAGGAGAAGATCGGCCCGCGCGCGCCCATGGTGATGCCGAAGACGAGGACGAACGCGCCGAGGGCGACGAGGGGCGGGTCCTCGGGCAGCGCCCAGAGGATCACGACGCCGAGGATCGAGAGGGTGTAGCTCGCCGTGACCACGGGGCGGCGGCCGTGCCGGTCGGCGAGCCAGCCGGTGCCGACCATGCCGAGCACGCTGAGCGCGCCGACCGCGCCGTAGGTGGTGGCGGCGGCGAGGGGGGCGACGCCGCGCTCCACGAGGTAGGCGACCGTCTGGAGCATCACGCCCCAGGTGGCGACGGAGGTCAGGAAGAAGCTGAGGAAGAGGCCCCAGAACGTCGCGTCCTTCAGGATGGCGCGGGGCGGGAGCAGGGTGGCGGAGCGGATCGGCGCATCCCAGCCCGGGCGGCCCGAGGAGAG
>DATFKM010000192.1:0-2109 GCA_035268645.1 Paracoccaceae bacterium
GCCATGGTCCTCGCCCGCCCGGAGGGCGCGCCGCCGGGCACCAGGGGGCTCTCGCTCTTCCTGCTGCCCCGCACGCTGCCCGACGGCGCGCGCAACCGCTGGCGCGTCCTGCGTCTGAAGGACAAGCTCGGCACCCGCTCCATGGCCTCGGGCGAGGTCCGGCTCGAGGGGGCCGAGGCCTGGCTCGTCGGAGATCCGGGGCAGGGCTTCAAGCAGATGACGGACATGATCAACATGTCGCGCCTCTCCAACGGCCTGCGCGCCGCCGGGCTGATGCGCCGCTCGGTCAACGAGGCGCTCTTCATCGCGGAGAACCGCAGCGCCTTCGGCCGCCGCCTGATCGAGCTGCCGCTGATGCGCCGCCAGATCGCGAAGATGCTGGTGACGGCCGAGCAGGGCCGGGCGATGTGCTTTCACACGGCCGACGTGCTCGCCAAGGCCGATGCCGGCGACGCCGGGATGGCGAAGTGTCTGCGCATCCTCACCCCGCTGCTGAAGTTCCGCACCTGCCGCGACGCCCGCAAGGTGACCGGCGACGGCATGGAGGCCCGCGGCGGCTGCGGCTACATCGAGGAATGGTCCGACGCCCGCGCCCTCCGCGACGCGCATCTCGGATCGATCTGGGAGGGGACGAGCAACATCGTGGCGCTCGACGTCGCCCGGGCGACCCGGCGCGAAGGCGCGCTCGACGCCCTGTCGGGGCATCTTCGAGCGCTGCTTGCGGAGACCGCCGAGCCCGAGCGCGGCGCCCTCGCCGGCGCTTGGGACAGGGCGGCCGCGCTCCTCGCCGCCGTCGCCGCGGACCCGGCGCGAGAACACGAGACGCGCCGCGCCGCCTCCGTCGTCTACGACGCGGCCTCGGCCGCGATCCTCGCATGGCAGGGCGCCCGCATGGCGGCGGCCGGCGAGGGCCGGCGCGCCGTCGCCGGCGCGGTCCTCCGCCACAAGCTGACGACGCGCGACCCCCTCGCCGGCGAGCCGGAGGAGGCCTCCGAGATCGCGGCCCTGATCGACGGCGACTGACTTTGGGCGGAGGCAGGCCGAACCTGCACGGGCCGGTCGTCCCGCCGGCCTCGGCGTGCGGTGCGGTGCGTCTCGCGCGGGGCCTCGCGGCCCGCGGCTTCGGGGAAGGACGGGCTCGCTGTCCGTCCCACGGCCGACGCGCCGGCCGGCGAGGCGGCTCAGGCGATCCTCAGGGGCCGCCGCGTCCGGATCGATCGACGGGGCCGGCCGCTCGGGGCGCGCCGCACCGCCGGCTCTCACGGCGTCCTGCGTGACGCCTTCTCGTCGACGCCGGAGACCCCTTCGCGCCGCGCAAGCTCGGCCGTCACGTCCTCCAGGCTCACGTCACGGGACGCGAGCATCACCATGAGGTGATAGATCACGTCGGCCGCCTCCGAGACCAACGCCTCGCGGTCTTCGGCCGCGGCGGCGACGACGGCCTCGACCGCCTCCTCGCCGAACTTCTGAGCGCATTTCAGCGTCCCGCGCGCCAGCAGCTTCGCCGTGTGGGAGCTCTCCGGGTCCGCGCCGCGCCGCGCCTCGATCGTCGCGGCGAGCCGCCCCAGCGCTTCGAGCCCGTCGCTCATGCCGCCGTCTCCTCCAGCCGCACCGGGACGCCCGCCGCCGCCATCGCGGCTTTCGCCTCGGCGATGGTGTGCTCGCCGAAATGGAAGATCGACGCGGCGAGCACGGCGGACGCGCCGCCCTTCGTCACACCCTCCACCAGATGCGCCAGCGTCCCGACGCCGCCCGAGGCGATGACCGGCACCTCCACCGCGTCCGCCACCGCGCGCGTCAGCGCCAGATCGTAACCGGACTTCGTGCCGTCCCGGTTCATCGACGTCAGCAGGATCTCCCCCGCGCCCCGCGCCGCCATGTCCTTGGCGAAGGCCACCGCGTCGATCCCCGTCGCCTCGCGCCCGCCATGCGTGAAGATCTCCCAGCGCCCGGGCGCGGTCCGCCTCGCGTCGATCGCGACGACGATGCACTGCGCCCCGAACTTCTCCGCCGCGGCGCCCACCACCTCGGGCGTGCGCACGGCGGCGGTGTTGAAGCTCACCTTGTCGGCGCCGGCCAGCAGCAGGGCGCGCACGTCCTCCACCGTCC
>DATFKM010000193.1:0-5279 GCA_035268645.1 Paracoccaceae bacterium
CCGAGCAACCTCGGGAGCACTGTGGACCCCAAGCTTCAGGGGGGTCCCTTTTGGACGCCGATCAGCCCCGAAACGGGGTCCTTATTCCATGCCGATCCACACGCATGCGGGTTTCATGGACGAGATTCTGAAGGCCGATCCGACGGAGCAGAAGAAGCGGCGGCACACGATCCTGCGGCTGTTCGAGCGGCTTCTCGACGAGCGAGGGTTCGACGGCGGCCAGACGACGGTGCGTGACCATGTGCGGCCACGTCGGCTGTCGCTGGAGGAGGGGTTCGTGCCGCCGGCGCATCCTCCGGGGCATGCGCAGGCGGACTTCGGCGAGGCGTGGGCTGTGCTGGGCGGCGTTCGACGCAAGGTGCACGTGCCGGTGGTCGACCTGCCCTGGAGCGACGCGATCTTCCTGAAGGCCTATCACGCCGAGACGGCGGAAGCGCTGTGCGACGGCCCCGTGTCGGCGTTCGACGTCTTCGGCGGCGTGCCGCTGTCGATCCCGTACGACGACACCAAGCTGGCGGTGGCGAAGATCCCGGGCGACGGCACGCGCGTGCGCGGCACGCAGTTCGCCGGGCTGCAGTCCCACCATCCGTTCCATGATCGCTTCGGGCGGCCCGGCAACGGCAACGTGGAGGCAATGGTCGGCTTCGGCCCGCGGATCTTCACGGTCCCGATCCCGGAGGCCCCCGACATCGACGCCCCGAACGCGATGCCGCCGGAGCGCCGCCACGCCCGGCAGGACGCGATCCTGCGCGGCGCCGAGGGCACGATCGGCGAGCGGCCGGCGGTCGATCGGGCGGCGTTCTCGGCGCTGCCGCAGACGCCGTTCGACGCCTGCGACAAGCGCCCCGGCAAGGTCTCGAGCCAGGCGCTGGTGCGCTGCAAGACCACCGACCACTCGGTCCCGGTCGCCTAAGCGCACCGCGACGTTCCGGAGAAGGGCTGCGTGGACGCGGTGGCGATCTCGGTCGGCGCCGAGGCGATCGCCCGGCAGCCGCGCTCCTGCGACGGCGCCGGTTTCGTGTTCGACCCACGGCATCGCCTCGCGCTGCCGGAGATGAAGGTCGGCGCCTTCGACCAGGCGGCGCCGCTGCAGGGCCGGGTGTGAGTGCCGAGCGTAGCCGCCGAGATCACCGGAGGCGAAGTGTCGGCCTACATGGGCTATGCGCCGCTCATGGCCGCCGACGGGCCGCCGGTGCGGGTCCTGCTCGCCGATCGCGGCTATGATTGCGACGCCATCCGCAACGGCATCGAGACGCGCGGCGGCGTGACCTTCATTCCCGCCAGAAAGAGCAGACGCGTCCGCGAAACGGTCGACGGACACGTCTGCGCTCTGCGCAAACCGGATCGAGCCGTGCTTCAACCGGCTGAAGAACGCTCGGCGCGTCGCCGCCCCGCTACGACAAGACCGCCCCAAGCTTCCTCGGCTTCGTCCATCTCGCGTCGATCCGCCTCTGGCTCAGAGACTTCGCAAACACGGCCTGAGGCGACAGCGTCTCGGCAGAATGGCGAAAGCGCCATAGACTTTCAAAAAGGGCCTGCGCGGCGAGCATGAAATTCTCTCGCGTGCTGGACGGGTGTTGGACCACATGATCGCCGCAGTGCCGAAATTCGGATGACTCATTGAAAAATCTGGTGAGCCCGACAGGGTTCGAACCTGTGACCTACTGATTAAAAGTCAGCTGCTCTACCAACTGAGCTACGGGCCCTTCGACGGTTCCCCTAGCCGCCGACTCCCCGGCGGTCAAGACGCGGCTCTGGCGAAACCGCGCGGTCCTCCGTATATGCCGGGCCATGGACGCAGGCCCGCCCGTCGGCCCCCTCCGCATCCGCAAGATGCACGGCGCCGGCAACGACTTCGTGGTGATCGACGCGCGCGACGGGCGCCCGCCCCTCGCGCCCGCCCTCGCGCGCGCGCTCGCGGACCGCCGCACCGGCGTCGGCTGCGACCAGGTGGTGGAGATCCGCGCCGATCCCGCCGCCGACGCCCGCCTCGCGTTCCTCAACCCCGACGGCTCCGAGGCCGGCGCCTGCGGCAACGCCACGCGCTGCGTCGCGGACCTGCTGATGCGCGAGAACGGGGCCGCGGCGCTGACCCTCGCCACCCGCCGCGGCGCCCTGCACGCCCGCCGCCGCCCCGACGGGCGGGTGGAGGTCGACATGGGCGCCCCCCTCCTCGGCTGGCGCGAGATCCCGCTGGCGCGCGCGGCGGACCCCCTCGCCCTGCCCCTCGACGCGCCCTTCCCCGCCGCCGCCGTCTCCATGGGCAACCCGCACTGCGTCCTTGTCGTCCCGGACGCCGAGACCTCGCCGCTCGAGACCCTCGGCCCCCGGCTCGAGCGCGACCCTCTGTTCCCCGAGCGGACCAACGTCGAGTTCGCCCAGATCCTCGCCCCCGACCGCGTGCGGCTCCGCGTCTGGGAACGCGGAACCGGCGTCACCCCCGCCTGCGGCTCCGGCGCCTGCGCGACGCTGGTCGCGCTCGTCCGCCTCGGCCGGCTGGAGCGCCGGGCGACGCTGGTGATGGACGGCGGCGCGCTCGAGGCTCAATGGCCCGACGACGCGGCCGGCGTGACCCTGACCGGCCCCGTCGCATACGTGTTCGAGGCGACGCTCGACCCCGCCGCCCTCCTCGCGCAGGCGCCGGCATGAACGCCCCCGCCAAGCCCCCGCGCCTCCCGGTGTTCGAGACCTTCGGCTGCCGCCTCAACGCCTACGAGACGGCGGCGATGGGCGAACTCGCCGCGGCGCACGGCGTCGAGGACGCGGTGGTGGTCAACACCTGCGCCGTCACGGCGGAGGCCGTGCGCCAGGCCCGCCAGCGCATCCGGCGCCTCCGCCGGGACCATCCCGAGAAGCGCCTGATCGTCACCGGCTGCGCCGCGCAGACCGAGCCCGAGACCTTCGCCGCCATGCCCGAGGTCGATCTCGTCCTCGGCAACCTCGAGAAGATGGACGCCGCCGCCTGGGCCCGCATGGGCGCCGAGGCCCGCGGCCTCGTCCCGACGACCGAGCCCGTGCGCGTGAACGACGTCATGGCCGCGACCGAGACCGCCGGCCACCTGATCGACGGCTTCGGATCCCGCGCCCGCGCCCACGTCCAGATCCAGAACGGCTGCGACCACCGCTGCACCTTCTGCATCATCCCCTACGGCCGCGGAAACTCCCGCTCCGTGCCCGCCGGCGTGGTGGTGGAGCAGATCCGCCGCCTCGCCGCCGGCGGCTGGAACGAAGTCGTCCTCACCGGTGTCGACCTCACCTCCTGGGGCGCCGACCTGCCCGGCCGCCCCCCGCTCGGCGACCTCGTGCAGCGCATCCTGAAGCTGGTCCCGGAGCTCCCGCGCCTCCGCCTCTCCTCCATCGACTCGATCGAGGCGGACGAGGCGCTGATGGACGCGCTGGCCGAGGAACGCCTCGCGCCCCACCTCCACCTCTCGCTCCAGGCCGGCGACGACCTGACGCTGAAGCGCATGAAGCGCCGCCACCTGACCGCCGACGCCGTGCGCTTCTGCGAGGACGCGCGCCGCCGCCGCCCGGACCTGGTCTTCGGCGCCGACCTCATCGCCGGCTTCCCGACCGAGACCGAGGCGATGTTCGCGAACACCCTCCGCCACGTCGAGGACTGCGGCCTCACCTGGCTGCACGTCTTCCCCTACTCGCCGCGCAAGGGCACGCCCGCCGCACGCATGCCCCAGCTCCCGAAGGCCGAGATCAAGGCCCGCGCCGCGCGCCTCCGCGCCCTCGGCGAGGCGCGCCGCGACGCATGGCTCGCGAGCCGCGTCGGCCGCATCGAGCGGATGCTGGTCGAGGACCCGGCCCGCGCCCGCACCGACCACTTCGCCGAGGTCACGCTGACCGAGCCTCGCGCCCCTGGCGAGATCCTGCACCGCCCGATCCTCGGCCTCGACGGCGCGCGCCTCCTCGCCTGACCCCCGCCGCGTCAGACGATCCCGTCGATCACCACCGGATCGATCCGCGCCGTGCGGTGGCGGATCTCCGCGCGCGCCACGTCGTCGGGGTCCGAACGCCACGCCTTCGCGGCCGCGACCAAGGGGAAGCGCATCACCACCGTCCGCGGCAGCGCCCAGACGCCCTCCGGCGCCTCCGTCTCGGCGCGCCAAGTCGTCGGAAGCTCGCCGGCATGCCGCTCGAAGCTCGGCGTGAAGCCGTCGAGACAGGCCCGGCAGGCGTCGGGATCATGGATGTCGAGCCGTCCGATCGCGTAGGCCGGCATGGCCGCGCTTCCTTGCGTCCGAAAGGTCCTCGCCGCTCCACGGCGCCGGAGGAGCCCTCGTCCAGCGTCGCCGCACGCCGACCCGCGCCGCGCCGCCGCCGCGAAGGGGCCGGTCATGCGCGCAGCCCCGCTCGCCCGCAGCCGCGCCGCGGCGGAAGTCCGGCCCGGGAACCCCCGCCAAGGCCCCGGCGTTGGTCCCGGACGAATTCGCGGGCCCGCCACGCCGCTCGGCCGGCCCGCCCTCGAAACGATCGACGGGAGACCTCTCATGAGCGATGCCGATCCCGCCCGCCGCCTCGAGCTCGAGGCCCGTCCCGAGGTGCTGACCGAGCGCATGACCCGAAACTGGGGCTGGCTCGTCGCCCTCGGCGTCCTCTCGATCGTCGTCGGCACGCTCGCGATCCTGCTGCCCTTCGTCTCCTCGATCGCCGTCAACGCCATGATCGGCGCGCTGTTCCTGATCGCCGGCATCGCGGCGCTGATCCACGCCTGGAACGACGGGAACTGGAAGGGACGGCTGGCGCAGGTCGGCATCGGCCTCGTCTACCTGATCGGCGGCGCCCTGGTGGTGCTGGAGCCCTTCGCGGCGCTCGTCGCGTTCTCCATCGTGATCGCCGCGATGATGCTGGTCGCCGGCGTCTGGCGCGTCTGGGAGGGCGTGAAGATGCGCCCCGAACCGGGCTGGGGCTGGCTGACGACGGCCGGCGCGCTGATGGCTGCGCTCGGCGTCGCGATCTGGTTCTCCTTCCCGGGAGCCGCGTTCTGGCTGCTCGGCGTCCTCGCCGGCGTGAGCTTCATCGCCGAGGGCTGGGCGCTCCTGTTCCTCGGCCTCGACGCCCGGCGCCTGCGCGACGAGGGGGGCGGCGGCCGTGGCGGCGGCGGCGGCCGGCCCGAAGCCGAGGGCGCCGAGCCGGCCTGACCGCCGGCGCGCCCCGTCAAGGGCCCGCGGCCGCCGCCGCGGGCCTTTCGCTTCCCGGCCCGACGCGCTACCCCCTCGGTCCGAGACCGCGAGGGTTCCGCCATGTCCTTATTCTCGAAACTGCGCGAC
>DATFKM010000194.1:0-3606 GCA_035268645.1 Paracoccaceae bacterium
ATTCCGCCGATCCGGACGACGAGGCGAGGGGCGGCTGGATCCTGTTCCATTTCGACCGGCCGACGCGCATCGACTCCCTGACCGTCTTCGACACCGAGGAGGGCGGCGTGATCCGGGTCTACGACCATCATCAGCCCGATCCGACCGGAGAGTTCCGGACCCTCGCGAACGGCGACCTGAAGGCGATGCGCGGCCGCGAGAGCCACGACGACCGGGAGATCGCGCATTTCGCGGCGCCGCGCCTCGGCGACGGGCGGCACGTGCGGATGGGGATCGGGACCGAGGGCGTCATGACGCTGGCCTATTTCCTTCCGGACTCCGGCGGAATCGACAACCTCGAGTTCTCCAACGACCTGACCGACCCGGTCGTCGACGACCGCGTGACGCTGGAGATCGTGCGGATCTCGGAGGGAGAGCGCGGCGCGCGCGCGGCGCTCTACGACTGACGGCTCGCGACTCAGGCGCCGAGGCCGGGACGGCCGGGGGCGAGGTCGGCCGGGTCGAGTCCCTGGTCGAGGATGTCCTGCGGGATCGGGCGGCCGAGGGCCGACGCCGCGGCGAGGCGGCCCATCGCCGGGGCGGTCTGGATGCCGTAGCCGCCCTGCCCGGCCAGCCAGACGAAACCGGGTGCGTCGGGCGCCGGCCCGGCGACGGGCGCCTTGTCCGCCACGAAGCTGCGAAGGCCGGCCCATTTGTGCTCGATCCGACGGATCGAGAGCTCGAAGGCCCGCTCGATCCGGTCGACGCAGACGGCGATGTCCATCTCCTCCGGCTGCACGTCGGACGGCGGGGCCGGCGTCTCGTCGGCGGGGGAGATCAGGAGCTTGCCGGCCTCGGGCTTGAGATAGAAGCCCTCCTCGACGTCGACGGCCATGCGCATCGGCGAGGGATCCACCCCCTCGGGCGCGGCGACGATGAGCGCGGTGCGGCGCTTGGGCACGAGGCCGACCGGCGTGACGCCCGCCGCCTCGGCGACGAGGTCCGCCCAGGCGCCGGCGGCGTTCACCACCACCTCGGCGCGGATCTCTCCGGCGCCGGTCTCGATGCGCCAACCCCCGCCGTCGCGGCTCAGGGACGTCGCCTCCGCCTTGCAGATCAGGTCCCCGCCGAGGGCGCGCAGCCGACGCAGAAAGCCCTCGTGCAGCGCGGCGACGTCGATGTCGCGCGCCTCGTCGTCGAGGATCGCGGCGGCCGCGTAGTCCGGGCGCAGCAGCGGGCAGAGCGCGCGGGCCTCGGCGGCGCTCAGACGGCGGAGGCGCGCGCGGCCGGAGAGCGCCTCCAGCATCGCCTCGAGCGCCGGCAGCTGGTCGCCGCGGGCCGGGTAGAGCACGCCGCGCGGCGAGAGCAGGGGGGCGCCGGCGAAACCCTCGGGCGGCGCGTCGAAGAACGCCTCCGACGCGCGGGAGAGGGCGCGGATCGGCGCGGGGCCGTAGGTCTTGGAGAACAGCGCGGCGGAGCGCCCGGTGGTGTGCCGGCCCGGCCGGTCCTCCATCTCGAGCAGCGCCACGCGCGCCGTGGCGGCGAGTTCGGCGGCGGCCGAGGCGCCGGCGATGCCGGCGCCGATCACGGCGACGTCGTATGCTGGCGGCATGAGATCCTCCCGGCCCCTGACGGCGCCTTTCGTCGCGCGAGCCGCATCCCGGCGCAAGGCCTGGCCGGCGCCCCGCCGATGTGCGCCGGCGCACAGCCGCGGCCGGAGGGCGGGCGCATCATGGCCTACTCGAATCGTCCCTCGTTCAAGACTTCGCCCGGCGGCGGCGCCGCCGGGCTTTTTCCGTTTCGACCCGGCGCGCCCGCCTTTCGGCGATCCGGCGCCGCGCGGATCGGGCCGGCGCCGCCCGTCGCTCAGCCGCCCGCGGCCGCATCCGGGCCGCGCGAGCCCCCCGTCAGGCGCTTGGCGCGTTCGCGGAGAGTCTGGAACGCGACGTAGAGCGCCGGAACGGTCAGCACGCCGACCAGCGTCGCCAGCAGCATGCCGCCGAAGATCGAGACGCCGACGGTCGAGCGGGTGATCTCCGCCGCGCCGCTGGCGAAGACCAGCGGCAGGATGCCCGCGACGAAGGAGAGGCCGGTCATCATCACCGCGCGGAAGCGCGTGCGCCCGGCCTCGATCGCGGCGTCGACCACGGCGGCGCCCTCCTCCCGTCGCTGCTTGGCGAACTCGACGATCAGGATCGCGTTCTTGGCCACCAGCGCGATCAGGATCACGAGCCCGATCTGCCCGTAGAGGTCGAAGGAGAGACCCGCGACCAGCAGCGCCCCGAGCGCGCCGGCGACGCCGAACACGACCGAGAGCAGAACCGGGATGGGGATCGTCCAGCTCTCGTAGAGACCGACGAGGAACAGGTAGGCGAAGAGCAGCGAGAAGGCGAGGATCGCCGCCGTCTGGCCGGCCGCGGCCTTCTCCTGCAGCGCCGTGCCGGTCCATTCGTAGCCGTAGCCGGGCGGCAGGGTCGCCTCCGACACCTCCTCCATCGCAGCGAGGGCGGTGCCGGAGGCGACGCCGGGGGCCGGCGCGCCGTTGATCCGGACCGAGCGGTAGTTGTTGTATCGGATCACCGAGGACGGGCCGACCACGTAGCGCGTCGTCGCCACCGCGCCGAGGGGCGTCATCTCCCCCTCCCGGTTGCGCACGTGCAGGCGCTGGAGGTCGGCGACGGCGTCGCGGTCGCCCTCCTCGGCCTGCATCTGCACCTGCCACGAACGGCCGAACATGTTGAAGTCGTTGACGTAGAGCGAGCCGAAGGTACCCTGCATGGCGGTGAAGAGATCGCTCACCGAGACGCCGAGCGTCTGCAGCTTCTCCCGGTCGAGATCGACATGGAGCTGCGGCGTCGCGGCCGACCAGGTGGAGTAGGTCGGTCCCAGCCGCGGGTCCTGGTTGGCGGCGACCACGAGGCCCCCCGACACCGCGGCGAGGTCCGCCGGCGCGCGGCCCTCGAGGTCGAGCAGCTGGTATTCGAAGCCCGAGGACGTGCCGAGGCCGATGATCGGGGGCAGGTTGAAGGCGAAGACCTGCGCCTCGCGCACCGCGAGACCGCGACGCTGCACCTCCTCGATCACCGAGAAGGCGGTGACGCCGGGGGGGCGGTCCTCGAAATCCTCCAGCACCACGGCCATGAAGGCGCTGTTCGGCATGACGAGACCGTCGAGCGTGCTGTAGCCGCTCGCGCCGATGATGCTCCGCACGCCCTCGAGGCCGGCGATCTCCTGCTGGAAGCGGGCGAGCGCGGCCTCGGTCCGGTTCACCGAGGCGCCCTCCGGCAGGCGCATCTCGACGAAGAACGCGCCCTGGTCCTCGCTCGGCAGAAAGCCGGTCGGCGTCGCGGAGAACAGCCAGCCCGAGAGGCCGGCGGCGGCGCCGAGGATCAGGACGCCGACGATCGCGCGGCGCGCCAGCGCCCCGGCGACCACGCCGTAGCCGTCCCGCGTGCGGTCGATGCCGCGGGAGATCCAGCCCAGCACCCCGCGCGCCTCGCCCTCGCGCCGACGCAGCAGCAGGGCGCAGAGCGCGGGGCTCAGCGTCAGCGCGTTGATCGTGGAGATCACCACGGCGACCGAGACGGCGACGGCGAACTGCTGGAACAGCTGCCCCGAGATGCCGGG
>DATFKM010000195.1:0-5186 GCA_035268645.1 Paracoccaceae bacterium
TACGCCGCGGTCGCCGCGCCGGCCGCCGCCCCGGCGCCGGCTGAGACCGCCGCCGCGCCGATCTCGGCCCCGCCGGGTCCGGAGGCGCGGCCGCTGTCCGCAGCCCCGGCCGCCCAGGCCTCCGGGACGGTGGAGAGCGAGACGGGCGGATGGTCCGCCGCGCGGATCGGCGCGGCGATAGAGCGCTCGGGCGAGGCCGAGGCGGGGGCCACGGGAGCGCCCGCGAGGGCCGCCGAGGGGACGGGTCGCGACGTGGTCTACCACGACGTCGCGGCCGGCGAGACGATCTACTCGATCGCCCGGAACTACGGCGTGGCGCCCGAGACCCTGATCGCCTGGAACGCGCTTTCGGGGCCCGACTACCGCGTCACCGAAGGGCAGGTGCTGACGGTCCCCGCCGGGGCCGAAGACGTCGGCGACGGGCTGCCGCCGGGGCCGACGGCGCCGGGACGGGGAAGCCCCGCGACGCCGCCGCCCAGCGCGGGTCGGGCGCTTCCGCCGGACACCGCCGCGCCGCCGGAGCTCGCGTCGCCGGAGCTCTCGCGCTACCAGACCGAGACCGCCCCGGCCGAGCGGCCGTCGCCCGCCGAGACGGCAGAGCCGGTCTCCGCCCCCCAGCCGGCGACGGAGACGCGCACCGCGGCGGCCGAGCAGGCCGCGGCGCCTGCGGCGGAGCCGAGCGCCGCGCCCGCGGCGGCGCCGGGCAAGCTGTTGCGCCCGCATCCGGGCCGGATCGTGCGCCCCTACAGCCGCGAGCAGGGCACGGGCCGCAACGATGGCGTCGACTTCGCCGCCTCGCCCGGAGATCCGGTGCGCGCGGCGGCGGACGGAGAGGTGGCGCTGGTCTCGACGTCGCTCGGCGAATGGGGGACCATCGTTCTGGTTCGCCACGACGAGCGGCTGATGACGGTCTACGGCCGTCTCGGCGAGACTTCGGTGACCAAGGGGCAGCGGGTGCGCGCGGGCGAGGAGATCGGCCGCGTCGCCGAGCCCGACTCCGGATCCGCGCGGCTCCATTTCGAGGTGCGCCGCGGGGCTTTCAGCGAGGATCCGGCGGAGTATCTCTGACGGCGGACGCCCGGCGGTCGCGAGATCCGCGACGGTCGGGCGAAGGCGTGAGTCGCGGCCGCCCCGCTCAGGCGAGGCGGATGCCGCGTCGGCCGGCGAGGTCGGTGACGAACTGCCAGGCGACGCGGCCCGAGACGGAGCCGCGCGTCTGACGCCACTCGATGGCTTCGGCGCGGAGCGTCTCGTCGTCGATCGCGATGCCGTAGGCGTCGCAGTAGCCGCGGATCATCGCGAGGAAGTCGTCCTGCCCGGCGGGGTGGAAGCCGAGCCAGAGGCCGAAGCGGTCCGAGAGGCTGACCTTCTCCTCGGTCGCCTCCGAAGGGTTGATGGCGCTGGAGCGCTCGTTCTCGATCATGTCGCGCGGCATCAGGTGCCGGCGGTTCGAGGTGGCGTAGAACAGGACGTTGGGCGGTCGCCCCTCGACCCCGCCGTCGAGCACGGCCTTGAGGCTCTTGTAGTGGCTGTCGTCCTTGTCGAAGGAAAGGTCGTCGCAGAACAGGACGAAGCGGTGCTCCGGCGCGGCGCGGAGCAGCGAGAGCAGGCGGCCGACCGAGGGGATGTCCTCGCGCTGGATCTCGACGAGGATCAGGGGCCGGACGCGGCGCTTGTTGACCTCGGCGTGGGCGGCCTTGACGAGGGAGCTCTTGCCCATGCCGCGCGCGCCCCAGAGCAGGGCGTTGTTGGCGGCATGGCCGTCGGCGAAGCGGCGGGTGTTCTCGAGCAGGGTGTCGCGGCTGCGGTCGATGCCGACGAGGAGCGAGAGGTCGACGCGGGAGACGGCGGACACGGGGTCGAGCCGGTCGGGGCTCGCGTGCCAGACATAGGCGTCGGGCGCGCCCTCGGCCGCGAAGTCGGGCGGCGCGAGGGGCGGCGGGCTCATCCGCTCGAGCGCCGCGACGAGGCGCTCGATCAGGTCGGGGCCGCGCGCCTCGGCGTCGCGGACCTCGGGAAGGGCGCGGGCGAAACCGGTCATTCGGCGGGATCCTTCGCGTCCTCGGGACCGAGGCCGAGCTCCTCGTCGAGCTCGGCCTCGCGCTCGGCCGCGCGGCGCTCGGCGAGGCGGACGAGGAGGATCGAGAGCTCGTAGAGGCCGTAGACGGGGATCGCGAGGCCGAGCTGGGAGAGCGGGTCCGGCGGCGTCAGGATGGCGGCGGCGGCGGCGATGCCGACGACGGCGTACTTGCGGGTGCGCCCGAGCCCCTCCGAGGTGACCAGTCCGGCGCGGCCGAGCAGGGTCAGCAGCACCGGGAGCTGGAAGCAGATCCCGAAGGCGAGGATGAAGGTCATCATCAGGTCCAGGTATTCCCGGACCTTGCCGAGGAACTCGGTCGAGGTCTGCACGCCCTCCTCGGCGCCGGTGGTGCCGTAGTCGAGGAAGAAGCCGAAGGCCAACGGCGCGACGAAGAAGTAGACGAGGCAGGCCCCGCTGAAGAACAGCACCGGCGTCGCCACGAGGAACGGCCAGAACGCCCCGCGCTCGTTGCGGTAGAGGCCGGGGGCGACGAACTTGTAGACCTGCATCGCGATCAGCGGGAAGGCGAGGAAGAAGCCGCCGAACAGCGACAGTCTGAGATCGGTGAAGAACTTCTCGTGCAGCGCGGTGTAGATCAGCATCGGCTCCATGCCGCGCGCCAGCAGCGCGCCGCGCAGCGGGTCGGTCAGCAGGTCGAAGATGTGCTTGGCGAACACGAAGCACACGATCATCGCGCCGGCGAGGCCCCAAAGGCTCCAGATCAGGCGGGAGCGGAGCTCCGACAGGTGCTCGATCAGGGGGGCCTTGCTGGCTTCGATGTCGTCGTCTGGGCTGGCGGACATCCGGGGGCTCTCGATGGGGCGGCGCGGGCGCGCCGCACGGAATCAGGCGTCGCGCCGTGGGGCGGCCTCGCCCGCGTCGCGGGTTTCGGCCGGCGCCCGGGCGCCCGGGCGGTCCGCGGCGGCGGGCGGTTGCGGGGCCGGGGCGGCGGGCGCCGCCTCGGCCGCCGCCGACGGTGCGGGCGCGTCGGTCGGCGCAGGCGCCGCAGGCGACGAGGCGGGCGCAGGCGCCGCGGGCGACGAGGCGGGCGCAGGCGCCGCCGCCGCGGGGTCGGCGGCGGCCGGCTTGCCGGCCGCGCCTTCGGCCTGCTTCGCCATGCGTTCGGCGAAGCGCTTGGGGGTCTCTCCGCCGACGCGCCGGTTCCAGTCCGACATGGACTTCTGCACGTCGCGCAGTTCCGACACGTCCGCCTCGCGCGCCGCGTCCTCCATCGAACTCTGGAACTCGCGGGCCATGCGCCGGGCCTTGCCGGCGGTCTGGCCGAGCGTGCGCAGGAGGCCCGGCAGGTCCTTCGGGCCGACCACGATCAGCGCGATGGCCCCGAGGACGAGAAGCTCGGTCCAGCCGATGTCGAACATGAGACGTCCTCCGGCGGACGCGGCGGGGAAGGGCTCAGGCGTCCTTCTTCTCGGACGGCGCGGTCGCGGCCTTGTCGGCGGACGGGGTCACGTCGAGCGCGTCCTCGCCGCCGTCGCGGGCGACCTTCTTGGGATCGTCCTCGTCCGGATCCTCCGCCATGCCCTTCTTGAAGCTCTTGATGCCCTTGGCGACGTCGCCCATGAGCGAGGAGATCTTGCCGCGCCCGAACAGGAGCACGACGAGGACGGCGACGATCAGGATCTGCCAGATGCTGGGGGCCATGGCTGGGGCGCCTCCTAGAGAGGGGTTGCGTCGCGCCGGGGGCGCGGAAGCTCGTGGGCAAGATGTATTGCGGATGGGCCGCGGGTTCCAGAGCCGATTCAGCGTGCGCCGCGGCTCATTCGGCGGCCTGGGCCAGGCGCTCCACCCGCACCGGGGCGCCGGCCGCCTCCGCGGCGAGGGCGGCGCCCGGGTCCTCGGCCCGGAACACGTGGCAGCGGTCGCGCCGGAAGGCGAGCCAGAGCGGCTCGTCGTGGGCCGGCAGCCAGGCGCCGGGCACGGTCGCGCGAAGGACCGATCCGTCGTGCTCCATGCGCGTCTCGATCAGGCTCTCCGAGCCCATGAAGCGGGCGCGGACGACGCGGCCGCGCGCCGGCGCGCCGTTCTCGGCCGACGGGCGCGGACCGGCGCCGCGCTCGTCGCGGTCGATCTTGAGGTGCTGGGGGCGGATCAGGATGTCCACCGCCGCACCGTCCGGCACGCCCGGGGCCAGGAACAGGCCGAAGGGCGTGTCGGTCTGGCCGTTGCGGACCACGGCCGAGATCACGTTGACGTCGGAGAAGAACGCCGCCGCGCGCCGGTCGGCGGGGAAGTTGTAGACGTTGTAGGGCGCGCCGATCTGGACGATCCGCCCTTCCCGCATCAAGGCGATGCGGTCGGCCATGCGCATCGCCTCCTCGGGCTCGTGCGTCACCAGGAGGACGCCGGTCCCCTCGGCCTTCAGCACCGAGAGCGAGGCGTCGCGCACCTCGTCGCGCAGGCGCTGGTCGAGGCCGGAGAAGGGTTCGTCCATCAGCATCACACGAGGGTTGGGCGCGAGAGCGCGGGCCAGCGCCACGCGCTGCTGCTCGCCCCCCGAGAGCTGATGCGGATATTTCGGGCCGTAGCCGGAGAGGCCGACGCGGGCCAGCATCGCCTCGGCGCCCCCGCGATGGCGCCGGCCGAGGCCGAACTCCACGTTCTCGGCGATGGTGAGGTGGGGGAACAGGGCGAAGTCCTGGAACACGAGGCCGACCGAGCGGGATTCGGGCGGCAGGTGGCGGCGGGCGTCCGAGACGATCTCTCCGTCGATCGCCACGGCGCCGGCGTCCTGCCGCTCCACTCCGGCGGCGATGCGGAGCGTGGTGGACTTGCCGCAGCCGGAGGGGCCGAGCAGGCACACGATCTCTCCGGGCAGGACCTCGAGGCCGACGTCGTCGACGACGGCGAGGTCGCCGTAGCGGCGCGTGACGTGCTGCATCGACAGGCGCGGCGGCGTCTCGGTCAAGCGGGGGGCCCTCTGTCGCTCCGGCGCCGATCGGAGTCTCCGACCGTTTCCATCGGAATGCAGAGGTAACGGCGCGGGGCGTTCCGGGCAAGTCCCCCGGCGGCGCGGGATTTCGCGACGACCGCGTGAAGTCTCGATGAAGAGTGCCGGCGGACGGGGTCTGATCAAGTCCCGTCGCGG
>DATFKM010000196.1:0-6683 GCA_035268645.1 Paracoccaceae bacterium
CGCACGGGGGCCGAGAGCCGCCGCGCCGGCGACGCCATGCGCAGTGCCGCGGTCAACGCCAGCACCCCCCCGCCGACCCCGAAGGCGGCCAGCGGAGCGGCGAGCGGCGTGCCCGCCGCCGCCGCCGCGCCGCCCAGCGCCGACACGGCCAGCAGCAGCGCGGCGGCCAGCGTCCGAGACGACGGCGCCCCCCACGGCCCCGCCGCGCCCCGGCTCGCGGACCGCCCCATCGCCGCCTCGGCGCTTCGCATCACCATCGCGTTCCTCCGGCGGAGCGCCGTACCGACGCCGCCCCGGGGTCGATGTCGCCCGATCTCCCCTTACAGGCCGTTAAGGACCGCGTCGACTCTACCGATGGTTGCCGAAGTCAATCGTCGCGCCACAACCGGACCGCGAAGAAGCCGTCTCCCCCGTCGCGCGGATCCAGCCGCAGCGTCTCGCCGGCCCGGAACGCCGCGCCGAGGGGCGCCGAAAGGAACCGCGCCACCGCCGCCCCGTTCTCCTCCTCCAGCAACGAGCAGGTGGCGTAGACCAGCCGTCCGCCGGGCGCGACCCGCGTCGCCGCCGTCGCCAGCACGGCGTCCTGGACGCCGCCCAGTTCGTCCAGCCGGGCGGGGGTCAGCGCCCATTTCGCGTCCGGATTGCGCCGCCATGCTCCGCTCCCGGAACAGGGCGCATCCACGAAGACCAGCTCGAACGTGCCGCCGGGCGTCCGCTCCGCCCGCGGAACGCGCACCCCCGCGCGCGCCGCGCGCGCCGGCAGATCCGCCATGCGCGCCGGATCCGCGTCGTGCGCGGTCACCTCCGCCCCCTCGGCGGCCAGCGCCAGCGCCTTGCCGCCGCCGCCGGCGCAGAGGTCCAGCGCCCGCTCGCCGGGCCGGACCTGCGCGAACGACGCGGCCGCCTGGCTCGCCGCGTCCTGCACCTCCACCCAGCCTTCGAGCCAGGCGCCCGCCGCGCGGAGCCGCCGGGCCCCCGACGTCACCCTGAGACAAAGCGGCGAGAGCGGCCCGGCCTCGGTCTCGACCCCGTCCTCGGCGAGCCGCGCGCGCGCGGCCTCCGGCGTCGCCCGCCGCCGGTTCACCCGCAGATCCACGGGCGCCCGCGCGCCCAGCGCCAGGATCGCCGCGTCGCCCCCGGGCCCGAGCCCTGCGCGCATCGGTCCGACCAGCCAGTCCGGCAGGTCCAGCCGCACGCCCTCCGGCGGCGCCGGATCGCCGGCCGCCCGTGCGTCAAGACGCGCGCGCTCCGCCGCCGTGATCGGGGCCGGACCGTGGCGCGAGCCGTCGAACCAGGCGTCGAGCGCCCCGGCCTCCTCCGCCAGCGCCAGCACCCGCGCCCGCCCCCCGGCCCCGCTCTCCGGCCAGGCCAGCGAGCGCCAGCGCCGCAGCGCGTCATAGACGAGATCCGCCACCGCAGCCCGGTCCTTCGAGCCGGCGTAGCGCGCGCGCCGTCCCCAGGCCGTCAGGATGCGGTCCATCGGCCGCCCGGGCGCCCAGGCGTCGAGCAGGTCGATGGCGGCTTGGGCGCGGGCGGCGGGCGTCATGGGCTGGCTCGTAGCGGCGCGGGGCCCTAGGCTCAAGCCGCGCCGCCCGCCCGACCCGGAGACCGCCATGATCCGCCCCCTCGTCCTCGCCGCCGCCGTCCTCCTCGCCGGCGTCGCCGCCGCGCAGGAACGCCCGGCCCCGGAGCCCGCCACCGGACGCACCGAGGCCGGCGCCGTTCTCGCGGAGCGCGAGATGGTCGTCGCCGCCCACCCCCTCGCCGCCGAGGCCGGCGCCGCCATGCTCGCCGCCGGAGGCTCCGCCGCCGACGCCGCCGTCGCCGTGCAGGCCATGCTGACGCTGGTGGAGCCACAGAGCTCCGGCCTCGGCGGCGGCGCGTTCCTGCTCTACTGGGACGCCTCCGCGCGGGAGCTTCAGACCTGGGACGCGCGGGAGACGGCGCCCGCCGCCGCCACCCCCGACTACTGGCTCGACGACGAGGGCGAGCCCCTCGGCTTCTGGGAGGCCGTGATCGGCGGCCGCTCCGTCGGCGTCCCCGGCACGCCGGCCCTCCTCGAAGCGATCCACGCCGCCCACGGCCGCCTCCCCTTCGCCGACGCCCTCGCCCCCGCCGCCGCGGCGGCCGAGCACGGCTTCCGCGTAACCCCGCGCCTCGCCGCCTCCATCGCCTGGGCCGAGGCGGCGCGCGACCTCGCGCGCTTTCCCGAGACGCGCGCCCATTTCCTCCGCCCCGACGGCACCGTGCGGCAGGTGGACGAGATGCTCACCAATCCCGCCCTCGCCCGCACGCTCCGCCTGATGGCCGCCCACGGCGCCCGCCCGTTCTACGAGGGCGCCATCGCCGGCGACATCCTCGCCAAGGTCCGCACCGGGACGAACCCGAGCCCGATGACCGCCGCCGACCTCGCCGGCTACGAGGTGAAGCGCCGCCCGCCGGTCTGCCTGCCCTACCGCGCCTACGAGGTCTGCGGCATGGGCCCGCCCTCCTCCGGCGGCCTCACCGTCGGCCAGATCCTCGGCATGCTCTCCGCCTTCGACCTGCCCGCCCTCGGCGCCACGCCCGAGGGGCGCGAGGAGGCCTGGGCGCTCTTCGTCGCCGCCTCCAAGCGCGCCTTCGCCGACCGCGGCCTCTACATGGCCGACAGCGACTTCGTCGCCATGCCCGAGGGCCTCCTGAACCCCGCCTACCTCGCCTCCCGCGCGGCGGAGATCGACCCCTCCGACCTCTCGGGCGAGGCCGAGCCCGGCGAGCCCCCCTGGGACGACGCCGCCCGCCGCGCGCCCGACACCCAGCCCGAACGCGCCGGCACCTCCCATTTCGTCGTCGTCGACCGCCACGGCGACATGGTCTCGGCCACCTCCTCCATCGAGACGGGCTTCGGCAGCGGCCTCATGACCAACGGCTTCCTCCTCAACAACGAGCTGACGGACTTCTCCTTCGTCCCGGAAAAGGACGGCGCCCCCGTCGCCAACCGGGTCGAGGGCGGCAAGCGCCCCCGCTCCTCCATGTCCCCCACCATCGTCCTGAAGGACGGCGCGCCGGTCCTGCTGATCGGCTCGCCCGGCGGCAGCCGCATCATCCCCTACGTCGCCGCCAACCTGATCCGCATCCTCGACTGGGGCATGGACCCGCAGGCCGCGCTCGCCGCCGGCCACGTCGCGAACCGCAACGGCGCGACCGACCTCGAGGCCGGGACCGAGGCCGAGGCCCTCGCCCCCGGCCTCGCGGCCCGCGGCGCCGAGATCCGCGTGCGCGACCTCAACTCCGGCCTCCACGCGATCCTGATCGACGGCGGGGCCCTGATCGGCGCCGCCGACCCCCGCCGCGAGGGCCTCGCCCTCGGCCGCTGAGAAAGGGCCCCCCATGCTCCGCCTGCACCACGCGCCGAACACCCGCTCCGTCCGCATCGTCTGGCTGATGGAGGAGCTGGGCCTGCCCTACGAGATCGAGCGCCACGCCCTCGGCGATCCGAAGATGCGCGCGCCCGAATACCTCGCCGTCAACCCGATGGGCCGCGTGCCGACGCTGGAGGACGGCGACGTCCGCCTCTTCGAATCCGGCGCCATCGTGCAGTACCTCCTCGCCCGCCACGGCGGCGGCCGCCTCGCGCCGGAGGCGACCTCGCCTGACTTCCCCGCCTACCTGCAATGGCTGCACTACGCCGAGGGCATGATCATGCCGCAGGTCAACGTCATCGTGGTCGAGACGATCCTGCTCCCGCCCGAGCGGCGCAACGAAGGCAACGCCGCCCGCGCGCGCAAGCTGCTCGGCCGGATGCTCGGCGCGGTCGAGGCGCATCTCGCCGAGGGCGGCGACTGGCTCGCCGGGGACTTCTCCGGCGCCGACGTGATGACCGGCCACGCCTGCATCGTCGCCCGCCGCCTCGGCGCCGACGTCTCCGACAAGCCGGCCGTCGACGCCTATTGCGACCGCTGCGAGGCCCGCCCCGCCCTCGCCAAGGCCTGGACCGTCTGACCCCGCCCGGCAGACGACCGCCCGGCCCCGCGCGGACGGTCGCCTGATCGAAACCAACTGAAGCGCCCGCATGCGTCCGCGGGCCGCCTCCGAACGAGGCTCGCGTCGGCCGCCATGGCCTCGGACGCTCCCCTCCCGGACGTGAACGCCGACGGCCGCGCCGACCTCTGCCGCGACCGCAGCGCCCTCGCAGCTCTCCCTCTCCGAGGGCCTGCGCGGCTTCGCTCCGCCCGGCCTCCGCCCGCGGGACCGGGACGACCACGGCGCCCTCGCGCCGGACCTCGACCGCGACGACGCGCCGGAAGTCCTCGAGCTCACCCGGCGGCGGCCACGGCGCCGGACCGGCCCAAGCGCTCCGACAGCGTGTTCGAGCCCGAGGACGGCGGCCGGCACGATCCGGTCCTCGCGAGGATCGAGGACGGCGCTCCTCGCGCCCGGGCCCCGATCCCGGTCCGCCGGCGCGTCTCCGGCACGGCCGTCGCGGAGTTCGGGGGCGACGGCCGCTCCGACGTCCGGCTCGCGACCTCGATCGGGCGCGACGAGCTCGTCCGCCCCGGTCCCGCCGGCCTCGCCCTCGCGACGGTCGAGGCGCATGACGGCCTTCCGAGCCGCCTCGGCGTCGCCGCCGACGGCGCCGTCGCCTTGGCGCCGGAGCGCGAGACGCTCGACGGCCCCGCCACCCTCTTCCTCGGCGCCGGCTCGCGCGCCCACCCCTGGGGCGAGCCGCGCCTGGCGCCGGACGATCCCGTCGTCCTCGCCCGCCCCGCCGCGCTCGACGACCCGGACACCCGCGCCCACGACCTCCGGCGCGACCCCGCCACGGGCCGCCGGCGCGTCGAGATCGGCAAGGCCGGCCGGATCCGCTTCGGGGCCGAGATCCACGCCGAGGCCCCGGTCGGGGCGGTCCACACGAGCGACGACGCCCGCAGCCGCCCGGCCGCGACGGCCGCGGCGGCTTCGACGTCTCCAGGGCCCGCCCCGCCCGCTCCAGCCCGGACGTCTCCGCCGGCGACTTCGACAACGACGGCGCCGGCCGCTTCGCCGCCGTCCGGGCCGGCGGCCCGGGCCCGAAGGCCGGCCGCCCCGCACCAGAGCGCCGTGATCGACGTCGACGCAGACGGCCAGCTCGACGTTCCGAGCGCCGCCGGCCGAAACCCTCCGCCGCAGGACGGCGTCGGGGCCGGCCGCCTCCACCGAAATCTCGGAGAGGGCGGCCAGCGGCTTCGGCTCGAGCTCGACGCGGCCTTCGACGAGGCGGTGCGCTTCGGACTCGTCCGGACGACGGCCTCCGCCCATCGACGACGGCGGCGTGCGCCTGCGCGGTCGGGACGACCCGCTCCTGCATTTCGGCCTCGGCGAGGATCGCCGCGCCGATCTCGCCGTCGCCTGCCGTGGCGGCCCGGAGGGCGAGCGGCGCGACGGCGATGCGGACGCGAACCCCCTCTTCGGCGCCGGCGGGCGCGACAGCCTCTTCGGAGGCGCCGGGGACCACCTCATGCGCCACGGGGCCAGGCAGGACCGCGTCGCGGCGACCCGCGGGCCGACCGGTTCGACGGCGGACGCGACCGCGGGCTCGTCTGGACCGAGGGCGAGGACCGCATCGCCCTCGTCGGCGTCTCCGGCCCGCCGGAGATCGCGCGCGGCGCCCGCGAGCTCCCGCTCTCCCACGCCGAGGGGCCCGCAGCCCCCGCCCGCTCGACGCCGCCGGAGACGCCCCGCCCCCGGGCGAGTCCCCCATCGAGGGCCGACCCCTCACGCCAAGGCGCGACGAGGTCCGTTCATCGCGCCTCGGCCTCGGCCGAACGCCCGGCGCGCGAACGCGCGGCGCCGGACGATCGCGACCCGTCGCGATCGTCCGGCGAAGGCGTCAGCCGAACACCCGGTTCAGGAACCCCGTCTCGCGCGACGTGAAGTCCCTGGCGATGGAGAGCCGATCGAACATGTCGAAGGCGTGGATGCCGCCGGGATGCACCGCCAGCTCCGCCCCGTTCCCCGCCCCGGCCCAGCGCGCCGCCATCAGCAGGCTGTCGTCCAGCAGCGGATCCGCCGTCCCGATCTGGAACAGCGCCGGCGGCATGTCCGTCAGGTCCGCCAGCAGCGGAGAGACCTCCGGCGTGCCCAGCTTCGCGGCCTCCGGCACGAAGCAGCTCGCGAAGAAGCGCATCGTCGGGGTGGAGAGCACGAGCTGGCGCTCCCCCCAGTTCGCGGCCGAAGCGGTCATCCTCAGATCGAAGCAGCCGTAGTTCAGCACCGCGCCGCGGAACCGATCCAGCCGCCCGGCCTCGCGCAGCCGCAGCAGCGTGACGGCCGCCAGATGCGCGCCCGCGCTCTCGCCGCCGATCGCGAAGGGCAGGTCCGGCCATTCGTCCAGCGCCCATTCGGCGGCCGCGAGGCAGTCGTCCGGCCCCGACGGAAACGGATGCTCCGGCGCGAGGCGGTACTCGACCGAGACCACGACCGCCCCGGTGGCCTTCGCCCGCGCCTGGTTCTGCCTGTCATAGTGGGACGGGCGCCCCAGCGTCCAGCCGCCGCCGTGGATGTGCAGGTAGACCGCCCGCGGCGCCCCCTCGGGGCGGGAGATCCGCACCCTCCGGCCCGACGGCATCTCGTGCCAGTCCGAGCCCTCCAGCGGCCCGCCCGGCGGGAACACGCCGCGCCCCTCGTCGCGCGCCTGCCGGGTCAGCTCCACCGGGACCTCGTGC
>DATFKM010000197.1:0-6023 GCA_035268645.1 Paracoccaceae bacterium
TGCTGGTCGACAAGGGCGGCCACAAGCATTTCATGCTCAAGGAGATCCACGAGCAGCCGACGGTCCTCGCCTACGCCCTCTCGCACTACGTCGACGCCGAGGCGGGCACGCTGCGCGACATCGCGCCGAGCGTGGACTTCGCCGCGCTCGACCGGCTGGTGCTGGTGGCCTGCGGCACGGCGCACTACGCCTGCCTCGTCGCCAAGCACTGGTTCGAGCGGCTGGCGCGCGTCCCGGTGGAGGTCGACGTCGCCTCCGAGTTCCGCTACCGCGCGCCGCCGCTCTCGCGCCGCGACGCGCTGATCGTGGTCTCCCAGTCGGGCGAGACGGCCGACACCCTCGCCGCCCTCCGCCACGCGGCGCCGGAGGTCGCGCACGTCCTCGCGGTGGTGAACGTCGAGGAGAGCACCATCGCCCGCGAATCCGAGGCGGTGCTGCCGATCCATGCGGGGCCGGAGATCGGCGTCGCCTCCACCAAGGCGTTCACGGCGCAGCTTCTGGCGCTGGCGGCGCTGGCGATCCGCGCGGCGCGGGCCCGCGGCACGCTCGACGCGGCCGAGGAGCGACGGCTGGTCCGCGTCCTCTCCGGCCTGCCGCGCCTGATCGCCGAGACGATCGCCCTCGACCCGGAAATCGAGGCCGCGGCGCGGGAGATCGCCGAGGCGCGCGACGTGCTCTACATCGGGCGCGGCCCGCTCTATCCGCTGGCGCTGGAGGGCGCGCTGAAGCTGAAGGAGATCAGCTACATCCATGCCGAGGGCTACGCCTCGGGCGAGTTGAAGCACGGCCCGATCGCGCTGGTCGACCCGTCGACGCCGACGGTGGCGCTCGCGCCTCGCGACGGGCTCTTCGAGAAGACCGTCTCCAACATGCAGGAGGTGATGGCGCGCGGCGGCCCGATCCTCCTCTTCACCGACGCCGCGGGGGCCGCGATCGGGGCCGAGGGGACCCTCCGCACCGTCGTCCTGCCGGAGATCGACGCCTTCGCCGCGCCGATCCTCTATTCCGTGCCGGCGCAGCTGCTCGCCTATCACGCCGCCGCGACGCTGGGGAAGGACGTGGACCAGCCGCGCAACCTCGCCAAGTCCGTCACCGTGGAGTGACCCGGGCGCCCCGCTCCGGCGGCGGCGAAAACCCGGCGGGGCAGGGGCGCGGTCACGGGCCGGTCGCCGGCCCGCGCCGCGGGGCCGGCGCATCACGGGTCGGCCGGCGGGTCTCGGTCCCGCCGGCCCTCACGTCGTCGCCGCCCGGAAGGCCGCCGCATGGCGCCCGCCGGCAGCGGTCGCCCCCGACGCGCGTCGCGCCCCGGCCGCGTCCACGCCGATATCGCGGAACGCCCGAAACCGCTACACTCGACCCATCGGATGCGACCCGAGGGAGGTGCCGATGCGACCCCGAACGGTTCTGGCCGCCCTGCCGCTGCTCGCCGCGCTCCTCGCCGGACCGGCGGCCGCCTTGGAGTGCACCCTCGACGCCGCCGAAGGGCCGGAGGCCCGCTGGTGGCACGCCGGCGTCTGGCGCCCGCTGACGGAGGCGCCCCTGCCGGAGGCGGAGGGCGTGATCCTCGCGACGCCCGCCGGCGCGCGGGTGGAACTCCTCTGCGAGGACGGCACCCGCATCACGCTCGGCCCGGAGACGGAGGTGAATCTCGCGACGCTTCTGCCGGCGCCGCCGCACGGCATGGAAGCGGCCGCCGTGCAGCTGCTCGACGGGATCGTCGGCCTCGCGGTGGAGGCGCGGCGCGCCCTCGGCTTCGAACTCCGCGCCCCGCTCGCCATCGCCTCGGTCCGCTCGACCCGGTGGCTGGCCGAGGCGGACGGCGCGCACACGGCGTTCTTCGTGCGCGAGGGGCGCGTCCGCGTGCGTCCGATCGCGGCGGGCCCGAGTCGCACGCTCGATCCCGGCGAAGGGCTGGATCTGCGCCCCGGCGAGCCGGTCGGCCCGGTCGTCGAATGGGGCGCGTCGCGGGTGGCGGAGACGCGGGCGCGGCTCGGGCTCTCCTGGCGATGAGCGGACCGACGGCGCCCGAGGGCGGGCGCCGCGGGCGCGCATGGCTGGTCGCCGCGGCGCCGATCCTCGCCGCGGTGCTGCTGTTCGCGCTCTGGCGCGCGTTGATCGCGGATCCGGTGACGGATGCGACGGAGCACGGACTGACCGACCTGCGCTTCCGCCTGCGCGGCGCGTGGGAGACGCCGCCCGCCGCCGTCGTCGTCGCCGTGGACGAGGCCGCCCTCGCCGTGCACGAGACGCCGGCGGCGCTGCGCGCGGCGCTGGCGCGAGCGATTCCCGCGATCGCGGCGGCGCGACCGACGGCGCTCGGGCTCGATCTTCTGCTTGTCGCCCGCACCCCCGCCGACGCGGCGCTGGCCGGGGCGCTGGCGAAGGCGCCGGGCGTGCGGCTGGCCGTGGCGGCGCTGCCGCGACGCGAGGGGGCCGCCGACGGGGCCGCGGCGCCGGGCGCCGCCCCGACCCCCGACCGCTCGGCGGCGCTGGCCCGGAGCGCCGTGCCGAGGGTGACGGCGCCGCCGGATGCGCCTCCCGCGGCGTCGACGGGGCCGCTGCTGATGCCGGCGCCGCCGCTGGCGCGGGCCGCGCGTCTGGCGCACGTCAATCTCCGGCTCGACAGGGCGGGCGTGCCGCGCGCCCTGCCGGTCACGCTGCCGGGACCGGAGGGCCGCCCGCTCCCCGCCATGCCGCTGGCGCTGGCGGCCGAGGCGCTGGGCGCGCCGCTCGCGCTCATCCGCGGCGAGGCGGTGCGCTTCGGGCCCCGTCGCCTGGCGCTGGACGCGGCCGGGGACCTGACGCTCGATCATCCGGGGCCGGCCGGCACGGTCCGCGCCGTCCCGCTCGGCGCGGTGCTCTCGGGCGCGGCGCCGCCCGAGGCCTTCGCCGGCCGCATCGTGCTCGTCGGGGCCACGGCGGGAAGCCTCGCCGACACCTTCGTCAGCCCTTGGGGCGGCGAGGTCGCCGGGGTCGAGGTGCTCGTCGGCGCCGCGGCCGCGCTGGCGGAAGGGCGCGTGCTGCGGCGCGACGCGGCGACCGCCGCGATCTCGGCCGGGCTGGCGCTGGCGCTGGCCGCCGCGCTTCTCGGCGCCGCGGCGGCGCCGGGGAACGCCGCGGCGCTGGCGGCGGGGACGGTCTCCGCGGCGGCGGCCGCGGCGCTGGTGCAGGCGGCCTTCGCGCGTCACGGCCTCGTGCTCGACGCCACGACGGCGGCCTTCGCGGCGCTCCTCGCCGGCGGCGCGGGGGCCGAGCGGCGCTATCGCCTCAGCCGACGCGAGGCGCGCCGCTCGGCGCGGCGGGAGGCCAATCTCGTGCGCTTCGTCGCCCCCGCTCTCGCCGAACGCATGGCCGAGGCGGGCCCGGACGGCTTCGGCAGGCGCGAACAGCCGGCGACGCTGCTCTTCGTCGACCTCGTCGGCTTCACCTCCCAGGCCGAGACCGCGCAGCCGGGCGAGACGGCCGAATTCCTCTCGCGCCTTCACGCCCTCTACGAACGCGAGAGCGCCCATCGCGGCGGGGTGATCGTGGACTGGCAGGGCGACGGCGCGCTGATCGTGTTCGGCCTTCCGCAGCCGGCGCCCGACGACGCCGCCCGCGCCCTGGCCACGGCGGTCGCCCTCGCGGACGCGGCCCCGGCCCTCGCCGGGGGCCCACTCCCCAAGGTCGCGCCGCGGCTGCGGGTCAGCGTGCATCACGGCCCCGTCGCGGCCGCGGTCCTCGGCGGGCGCAGCCAGTCGGTGGTCACGGTGGCGGGGGACGCGGTGAACCTCGCCTCCCGCCTGCAGGACGTCGCCAAGGCCGAGGGCGTGGACCTGGTGGCGACGCGCGAGGCGCTGGAGGCGGCGGGGCCGGAGGCGGCGCGCGGCTGGCGTCCGCTGACCCGCGCGAGCCTGCGCGGGCGTGTCGCGGAAGCCGAGGTCTGGCGCGGCCCCGCGCGGGCCGGAACGACGCCGACGGCGCCTTCAACACACGGTCCGGATCGGATATGACTGTGCCGAGGGGCGACGGGGCCCCGGCCGGGCCCGTCCCGGCGCAGCGTCAAGACCCCGCGCCCCCGCATTCGGGCGGAAAAGAGCGTCCCCGAGCCGGGGCGCCGGAGAACAGGCGCATGATCTTACCCGCAAGAGTTCCGGCGATCGCCGGCCTGCTGCTCGCCGGCCTCGCCGGCTGCTCCGGGCCGGACGAGCCGGCCCCGGTTCAGGCCGGTCTGGTGCAGCCGGACTGCTATACCGTCGACCTCTACCAGCCTCCCCGCTACGTCGAGCCGGGACCCGACGTGCCGGCCACCCACACCGACTATCTCGGCCAATGGGGCGGCGGCGCCTGGAACGGGCTCGTCTGTCACGACCTCTGGGTGCTCGAGGTGGACGGGGACGGCCGCGTCACGATGCTCGACGCCCACGGCCCGGGCCTCTATCCCGACGCCACCGCCTTCGAGCGGGTCGGGACGAT
Organism: Paracoccaceae bacterium; assembly: GCA_035268645.1. Classification (GTDB taxonomy): domain Bacteria; phylum Pseudomonadota; class Alphaproteobacteria; order Rhodobacterales; family Rhodobacteraceae; genus Albimonas. The sequence goes on from DATFKM010000197.1 coordinate 4,456, forward strand.
CGACGGCAACGGCCGCCTCAACGTGCGCAAGGGCACGTCTCGGGTGCAGTACTGGATCGAGGACGGTCGCCTGCACGGCGTCCGACGCCGCGGCGATCAGGAGATCCGCATCATCATGGAACGCCGCTCGGCCGCCGGATGAGCGGCGGGGTCGGGCCGCCGACGCCGGAGGCGGCGCTCGCCGCGCTCCGCGCTCGCGGCGACCCTCTGCGGGCCGAGGAGACGGCCGCCCGCGGCCGCACGGGGCGCGAGGCTTTCGGCGCCCCCGCCGCGGAGATCGAGGCCGTCGTCAGGGGCTGGCGCGAGGCCGGGATGACCGTCCCGGAGCGCCTCGCCCTCGCCCGCGCGCTCTGGGACGCCGGCCCGGTCGAGGCGCGCCTCGCCGCCGCACGCCTCCTGACCCAGGCGCGCATCGCCGACGACGCGGCGGTCTGGGAGACGATCCTCGGCTGGGTTCCGGAGTGCGACGGCCCGGCCATCGCCGATCAGGTCGCCAAGGCGGGCGCGCGGCGGCTGGCCGCGGCGCCCGCCCGCCTCGACGCGGTGGAGGCTTGGACGGCGCCGGACCAGGCGCCCCTGATCCGCCGGGCGGCGCTGAGCGTCACCCTCCCTTGGAGCAAGCTCCGCCACCCCTCGGCCGAGGACGCCGCGCGGCGCGAACGGGTGCTCGGCTGGGCCGCGGCCTATGCGCCGGAGGCCGACCGCCTGCTGCAGACGGCGCTCGTCGGGTGGCTGCGCAGCCTCGCCAAGCACGATCCGGCCCGCGTGCGCGTCTTTCTCGAAGAGCACGGCGCGGCGATGCGCCCCCATGCGCGGCGGGAGGCCGAGGCCGCCCTGGGCCAGCCCTAGCCGAGCCGCGCGCCCTTCGGCGCCGGAAAGCCGCGCAGCAGCTCCTCCGCCGGCCCCGCCCCGCGCCCGGCCCGCTGCGCCCGGGTCACGCGCAGCGCGCCCTCGCCGCAGGCGACGCGAAGCGCGTCGTCCAGCGTCTCCCCCGGCACGCCCTCGCCCGCCTCGGGCCGGGCCGCGAGCACGCGCAGCCGCTCGCCGTCGATCTCGGTCCAGGCGCCCGGCGCCGGGGCGAAGGCCCGCACCTGGCGCGCCACGGCTTCCGCCGGCCGCGTCCAGTCGATCCGCGCTTCGGCCTTGTCGATCTTGTCGGCATAGGTGACGCCCGCCTCGGGCTGCGGCGTCGTCTCCAGCGTCCCCGCCTCGAGCCGCGCCATCGCCTGCACGATCAGCCGCGCGCCGATCTCCGCGAGCCGGTCGTGCAGCGTGCCCGCGTCGTCCTCCGCCCCGATCGGCGTCGCCTCGCGCAGCGCGACCGGTCCGGTGTCGAGCCCCGGCTCCATGCGCATGATGCAGACGCCCGTCTCCGCGTCCCCGGCGAGGATCGCGCGCTGGATCGGCGCCGCCCCCCGCCAGCGCGGCAGCAGGGAGGCGTGGACGTTCCAGCACCCCAGCTTCGGCGCATCCAGCACCGGGCGCGGCAGGATCAGCCCGTAGGCCGCCACCACGCCCGCGTCGGCCTCCAGCGCCGAGAACTCCGCCTGCGCCTCGGCGTCGCGCAG
>DATFKM010000198.1:0-9074 GCA_035268645.1 Paracoccaceae bacterium
CCCCCGCCCCGCCCGAGACCGCCGCGCCCCGGCCCGAGCCGACGCGCGACGCCGACAGTCCCGCCGAGCCCCGGGGCCCCGCCGAGCGGCCGCGCCGCGAGCCCCCCGCGTCTGCGCCCCCGCGCGAGGCCCGCCCCGCGCCCGAGCGGCCCGCCCCGCGCCCCGCGCCGCCCGCCGCGACGCCCGCGCCCCCCGCTCCGGTCGAGGCGGCGGGGGACGCCGCAGGCCCCGCCGAGGCCCGCCGCCGCGGCTTCCTCTCGCGCCTCGTCGGCGGCGGAGAACGCGCGCCGACCGAGACGCCGGCCCGCGCGCCGGAGGCTCCCGCCCCCCGCCGCACCCTCGACGACGCCATGCTGGAGGAGCTCGAGGACCTGCTGATCCAAACCGATCTCGGCGTCGCCGCGGCCTCCCGCGTCGCCGCCAACCTCGCCGAAGGGCGCTTCGGGCGCCGCCTCTCCGCGGCCGAACTCAAGCGCCTGCTGGCCGAGGAGGTCGCCCGGGTGCTGGAGCCGGTGGCCCGCCCGCTCCCGCTGAAGCCTCTGAAACCGCAGGTCGTCCTGGTCTGCGGCGTCAACGGCTCGGGCAAGACCACCACCATCGGCAAGCTCGCCAGCCAGCTCCGCGCCGCCGGCAAGTCCGTCGTCATCGCCGCCGGCGACACCTTCCGCGCCGCCGCCGTCGAACAGCTTCAGGTCTGGGGCGAGCGCGCCGGCGTCCCCGTGCTCACCGCGCCGGAAGGCACCGACCCCGCCTCCCTCGCCTACGACGCCCTCGCCAAGGCGCAGGCCGAGGGCGCCGACCTCCTGATGATCGACACCGCCGGGCGCCTGCAGAACCGCGCGGACCTGATGGCCGAGCTCGAGAAGATCGTCCGGGTCCTGCGCAAGCTCGATCCCGACGCGCCGCACGACACGCTCCTCGTGCTCGACGCCACGGTGGGCCAGAACGCGCTTTCGCAGGTCGATCTCTTCCGCAAGGCCGCGAACGTCACCGGCCTCGTGATGACCAAGCTCGACGGCACCGCCAAGGGCGGCGTCCTCGTCGCCCTCGCCGACCGCTTCGGCCTGCCGATCCACGCCATCGGCGTGGGCGAGAGCATCGACGACCTCTCCCCCTTCGATCCGGAGGACTTCGCCCGCGCCCTCGTCGGCGCCGACGCCTGAGCGTGGGCGACTGGATCCTCGCGGTCGAGGGCACGCCCGCCGCGCCCACCCTCGCCGTCGTCCTCGCCCTCGTCTCCGCCCTCGCGCATGCCGGCTTCGGGGCGCTGCAGAAGGCCTCCGGCGACCCCTGGGCGATCCGCGCGGCGATCGACCTCTCGATCCTGACGCTCTCCCTGCCCGTCGCGCTCCTCGCCGTCCCGGCGCCCGATCCGACGCTCTGGGCCGTGCTCGCCGGCGTCTGGGTGCTGCACACCGGCTACAAGGCGCTGCAGACCGCCGCCTACGTCCGCGGCGCCTACACCGTGGTCTACCCCGTCGCCCGCGGCACCGCGCCGGTCTGCACCGTGCTCCTCGCCTGGGCGGCCTTCGGCGAGACCTTCACGCCCGGCCAATGGGCCGGGGTCGCGCTGCTCTCGCTCGGCATCATGGGCCTCGGCGCCGCCAATCTCCGCGGCCGCTCGCTGCAGCCCGAGACGCTGCGCCCGGCGCTCCTCCTCGCGCTCGCCACCGGCGTCTCGATCGCCGCCTACACGACATGGGACGCCTGGGGCATCCGCCTCGCGGCGGACCCCTTCACCTTCCTCGCCTGGTTCTTCGTGATCGACGGCTGGGCCATGCCGCTCCTCTGGTGGCGGATGCGCCGCAAGGCGCTCGGCGCCCCCGACGGGCCGCGCATCGAGGGCCTCGTCCAGCCCGGCCCTTCCGCCGCGCCGCCCGCCGCGCTGCCGGCGGCGACCGGTCCGCTCCGCCCGCATCTCGCGCGCGCCGTCGCCGGCGCCTGCATCGCCTTCGTCAGCTTCGGCGCGGTGATGCTGGCGACCCGCCTCGACAAGGTCGGCGAGGCCGTGGCCCTGCGAGAGACCTCGGTGATCTTCGCCGCCCTGATCGGCGCGCTCCTGCTGCGCGAGCCCGTCGGCCCGCTCCGCTTCGCCCTGATGCTCGTCATCGGCGCCGGCGCGGCGCTGGTCGAGATCGCCTCCTGAGGCGCCTCCCTTAACCGAATCGCGCCGATCGGCTATGATCCCTCCACTTTCGCACCCGACATCGGACGCGGAGGTTTCGTGATGGGATTCACCGACCCGCCGCCGCGCGACGGCATCCTCCACCTCACCGAGGGCGGCTTCGAGACGGAGCTGATGTTCCTGCACGGCTTCGACCTGCCCTGCTTCGCCGCCTTCACCCTGCTCGACACGCCCGAAGGCACGGCCGCGCTCGACGGCCTCTACCGCCGCGCCTGCGACGCGGCGGCCGAGGCCGGCTGCGCCCCCATGATCGGCTGGCTCAACTACCGCGCCAGCCCGGACTGGGGCGCCAGGCTCGGCCTTTCGCCGGAGGGGCTGCGCGAGGCGACGCTGCGCTCGATCGACTTCCTCGACGGCATCCGCAAGGACTACGAGGGGCAGGTCCCCGACTTCCTCGTGACCGACGATCTCGGCCCGCGCGGCGACGCCTACGGGACCGGCGGCGAGATCACCGAGGCGGAGGCCGAGGACTACCACTCCGTCCAGCTCGAGACGCTGAAGGGCTCGGCCGTCGACGTCGTCACCGCCGCCACCTTCAACAACGTGCCCGAGGCGATCGGCGCCGCCCGCGCCGCGCAGGCGCTCGACATCCCGCTGCCGATCTACTGGAGCCTGAACGCGGAGTCGCGCCTCGCCTCCGGCCCGACCCTGCAGGAGGCGGTGGAGGCCGTCGACGCCGCCGTGCCCGGCGCGGTCCCCTGGCACGCGACCAACTGCTCGCACCCGGTGGAGTTCGAGCCGGCCCTGACGGACGGCCCCTGGCTGAAGCGCCTGCGCGCCGTCCGCCCCAACGCCGCCGCGATGGACAAGATCGCGCTCTGCAAGCTCGGCCATCTCGAGGACGGCGACCCGGTCGAACTCGGCGACCGGATCGGCGACCTCGCCCGGCGCCTCCCGCACATGGACGTCTTCGGCGGCTGCTGCGGCACCGATCACCGCCATCTCGCCGAGATCGCCCGCGGCGTGAAGGCCGCCCGCGCCGCCGCCTGATCCCGGCGTCTCCCGAGGGGGCGTGCGCCGCTTCGGGGGGATCGCCCCCCCTCGCGCCGCGTCGGCGCGGCGCGCGCCTTCCGGCCGGCCCGCCGTCGGGAGCCTCGGCCCCGCGGCGCCTCGCGCGACGGCCCGGGCGATCCGGCGCCGGGAGGCCACGGCCCGATCCGCGCCTCAGTGAACCGTCTCGCCGCCGCGCCGCAGCCGCAGCGCCAGACGGCGCAGCTCCAGCCCCGCCCGCTCGGCCAGCCTCGCCACCTCCGGGCCGTGCTCCGGCCGGGCGATCAGCGTGGCGAGGAGCATCGCCTCCTCGCGCTCGCCCTCCGCCGCCGAGGCCACCATCCGCGCCAGCGCGCTCTCGTCGGCTCCGACGCAGGCGCACTCGACCGCGTGCCGCGCCAGCGGCCGGCGCGCGCCCGCCACGGCGGCCGAGACCAGCGCCGCGACCGCCTCGTAGGCCGCCGCCTCCGGCCCGCCCCGGCGAAAGCGCGTCGGCGCCGGGCGGCCCGCCGCCGCGTCGCAGCAGATCCGCAGCATCAGGATCGCGGCCGCCTCGAGGTCGGAGAGGTCCTCCAGCCGCGCCACCGGGGTCGCGCCCCGCGGAAACGCCGGCCCGCTCATTTGGTCAGGATCAGCTTGCCCTGGCGCGTGATGCGCAGGACGTAGGCCACGCCGTCCAGCACGATGCGCGCCTCGGCGCCGCCCCGGGTCAGCGCCCGCGCATCATGCAGGGGGGGCGTCGGCTCGGACGTCGCGGGCCGGGCGGCGGGCGTCGCCGGCGGCTCGAAGCGGGCGGTCATCGCCGCCTCCCGATCCGGTCGATCAGCGCCTCGGCCTCGCCCTCTCCGGCCGCGCATTCGCCCGCCGTCAACGCCGCCGCCAACTCCGAGGCCGAACCCCGCCGCAGGCTCGCCTCCGTCTCCCGCCGCGGCGCGTCCACGCCCCGGCTCCGGTCCATCCGGTCGCCCGTCATACCGCCGTCTCCCTGGCCGCGGCCTGGCTGGTCGAGCCTCGTCGATGGCTGAGCCGTCTCGTCCCGTTTCTCTGACCGATCCGCTCGGACTTGTCAATTCCGACAGTTTGCGTCGGAATACACCGAGACGCCTCGCGGCGGAGACGAACCGGGATTGGGTCCATGACCGCCCCGAAACCCGCGCACCCCGCGGAACAATGCCCGAACGCGCCCCGCCCCTTGCATCGCCCCGCCCCGCATCGCCCAATCGCGCCCCGACTCGCCACCGCCGAGGAACCGCCGATGCCCCTGCCCGCCGATCCGCTCGACTTCTCCGACCGCCGCACGCTCGTGGTCGGCGGCTCCTCCGGCATCGGAAACGGCGTCGCGCAGGCCTTCCGCGCGCGCGGCGCCGAGGTCTGCGTCTGGGGCACGCGCCCCTCGGCGGCGGACTACGACGCCGCCGAAGGCTCCGATCTGACGGGACTTTCCTACGCGCAGGTCGACGTCTCCACCCCCGGCGCCGTCGAGGCCGCGCCCGAGCCCTTCGGCGGCGCCTTGGACATTCTCGTCCTCTCCCAAGGCATCGTCGCCTACCACCGCGAGGAGTTCGAGCGCCCCGGCTGGGACCGCGTCATGGCGGTGAACCTCGACAGCGTGATGGACTGCTGCCGTCGCTTCCGCCCCGCCTTGGCGGAAGCCGGGGGAAGCGTCGTCGTCGTCTCCTCCGTCGCCGGATTCGACGCCGCCAAGGGCAACCCGGCCTACGCGGCCTCCAAGGCCGGCGCGGTCAGCCTCGTCAAGACGCTCGGGCAGGCCTGGGCGCCCGAGATCCGCGTCAACGGCGTCGCGCCCGGCTTCGTCGACACCAAGCTCACCAAGGTCACGACGGAGCATCCGCGGCGCCGTGAGGCGACGCTCGCCGCCATCCCGCTGCACCGCTTCGGCGAGCCCGAGGACATGGCCGGCGCCGCGCTGTTCCTCGCCTCCCCGCTCGCCGCCTACGTCGTCGGCCAGACGCTGATCGTCGACGGCGGCCTCACGCTCTGAGCCCCCTCGCGCCGTCGTGAGTCCGCGGCGCTGGACGCCGCCGCCGCCCGCGCGGATGCTGGATCGGCGCACTCCGGCCGAAGGACACCGCCATGCTGCACCGCCGCCGCCTGCTCGCCCTGCTCGCCGCCCTGCCCGCGGCGCCCGCGCTCGCCCATCACGGCTGGCGCTGGACCACCGGCGGAAACATCGAACTGACCGGGATCGTCCGCGAGGCCCGCCTCGGCAACCCGCACGGCGTCCTCGAGGTGGAGGCCGAAGACGAGGTCTGGACCGTCGAGGTCGGCCAGCCGTGGCGCAACGAGCGCGCCGGCCTGAAGGAGGGCGACCTCGCCCCGGGCGTGGAGGCGACCTTCATCGGAGAGCCTTCGGCCGATCCCGACGAGCGCCGCATGAAGGCCGAGCGGATCCGCATCGACGGCCGCCTCCACGAGCTCTATCCCGACCGAAGCTGAATGGAGGCGCTCGCCGCGGCGCTCGCCGAACTGCCCCTCGCCGAGACCATGCGCGTCTCGCGCTGGGGCTACGCGGCGGCGAGCGGCCTGCACGTCCTCGGTCTCGCGCTGCTCGTGGGCGCGATCGTGCCGCTGGATCTCCGCCTGCTCGGCCTCTGGCCCGGCGTCCCGCTCACGGCCCTCGCGCGCCCGCTGGTCGCGACGGCGGCCTGCGGCCTCGCGCTCGCCGTCGCCGCCGGCACGGCGCTTCTTCTCGCCGCGCCCGCGCGTTACCTCGCGGAGCCGATCTTCGGTCTCAAGCTGGGCCTGGTCGTATTCGGCGCCGTCGCCGCCCTCGCCCTGCATCTCGGCCCCGGGCTCGAACACGCGACGCCCCGGCGGCTGCGCGCCGCCGGAGCGATCTCGCTGGCCTGCTGGCTGCCGGCGCTCGCGCTCGGCCGCCTGCTGGCGTTTCTGGAGTGAGCGGCGCTCAGGCGATCCGCCGGTCCTCGTGCCTGCCCTCGATCACCTCTTCGGCGATCTTGTCCACGAAGGCGCCGAGGTCGCCCGGATGCCGGCTCGTGATCAGCGCCTGATGGCAGACCACCGGCGCGTCGGTCCATTCGGCCCCGGCGTTCTTCATGTCGGTGCGGATCGACTTGTAGGACGTCGCCTCGCGCCCGCGCACCACGTCCGCCTCGATCAGCATCCAAGGGCCGTGGCAGATCGCGGCGAGCGGCTTCTTCTGCTCGAAGAACGCGCGGACCATGCCCACGGCCCGGTCGTTCACGCGCAGAAGGTCCGGGTTGATCTGGCCGCCTGGGATCACCAGCGCGTCGTAGTCGCCGGCCTCGGCCTCCTCCAGCGTGCGGTCGACCGGGATCGTGTCGCCCCAGTCGTCGCCCTGCCAGCCGCGGATCTCGCCGCTCTCGGGCGAGATCACGTCGACCTCGGCGCCCATCTCCTTGAGCTTGGTGCGCGGCGTGTCGAGCTCGGAGAACTCGAAGCCGTGCGTGGCGAGAATGGCGATGCGCTTGCCGTCGAGCTTGGCCATGATCGGTCTCCCATGCCTTTTCGAAGAGGTCATGGGTCCAACGCGCCGCCCCGGCGCCGGTTCCGTCGGCGGAGCGGCCGGCGAGCGCCGCTTCGGACGTCGAGCCGCGGCGTCAGGCGCCGCGGTAGTTCGGGCTCTCCCGCGTGACCTCGACGTTGTGGACGTGGCTCTCGCGCAGGCCCGCGCCGGAGATGCGGACGAAGCGCGCCTTCTCGCGAAGTTCGGGCAACGTTCTCGCGCCGACATAGCCCATCGCCGCGCGCAGGCCCCCCGCCATCTGGTGCAGCACGGCGCCGGCGGCGCCCTTGTAGGGCACCCGGCCCTCGACGCCCTCGGGCACCAGCTTGTCGGCCGAGGCCTCCTTCTGGAAATAGCGGTCGGCCGAGCCGCGGGCCATCGCCCCGACGCTGCCCATGCCGCGATACGCCTTGAAGCTGCGCCCCTCGAAGAGGAACAGCTCCCCCGGCGACTCGTCCGTGCCCGCCAGCATCGAGCCGACCATGGCGCAATGCGCGCCCGAGGCCAGCGCCTTCGCCAGATCGCCCGAGAACTTGATGCCGCCGTCCGCGATCACCGGCGCGCCGTGCTCCGCCGCCGCCTCGGCGCAATCCATCACCGCGGTCAGCTGCGGCACGCCCACGCCGGCGACCACCCGCGTCGTGCAGATCGAGCCCGGCCCGATCCCCACCTTGACCGCGTCCGCCCCGGCGTCCAGCAGCGCGCGCGTCGCCTCTGCCGTCGCGACGTTGCCGGCCACCACCTGCACCGCGTTGGAGATCCGCTTGATCCGCCTGACCGCCTCGGCCACCGCCGCCGAGTGCCCGTGCGCGGTGTCGATCACGATCAGGTCGGCATGGGCGTCGATCAGCGCCTCCGACCGCTCGAAGCCGGCGTCGCCCACCGTGGTCGCCGCGGCGACGCGCAGCCGCCCGAGCCGGTCCTTGCAGGCGTTGGGGTTGAGCACCGACTTCTCGAGGTCGCGGATCGTCAGCAAGCCCGCCAGGCGCCCCGCCCGGTCCACCACCAGCAGCTTCTCGATCCGGCGTGCATGCATCATGCGCCGCGCGTCCTCGGCCTCCACCGGCTCCTCGGCGATCGCGAGGCCCTCGGAGGTCATCATAACCCGCACCGGCGTCGTCTCGTCGGTGACGAAGCGCATGTCGCGGTTGGTGAGGATGCCGACCGGGCGCCCATCGTCGTCGGTCACCGGAAAGCCGGTGATCTTGTAGCGCGCCTGGAGCGCCCGCGCATCGCGCAAGGTCTGGTGCGGGCGCAGCGTGACGGGATTGTAGACGATGCCGCTCTCGAAGCGCTTCACGCGCCGCACCTCGTCGGCCTGCTCCTCCACCGTGAGATTGCGGTGCACCACGCCCATGCCGCCGGCCTGCGCCAGCGCGATGGCCATGGCGCTCTCGGTCACCGTGTCCATGGCCGAGGAGAGGATCGGCAGGTTCAGCTCGATCTCCCGGGTGACGCGCGTGCGCAGATCGGTCTCCGCCGGCAGCACCTCGGAGGCGCCGGGGGTGAGCAGCACGTCGTCGAAGGCGAGCGCCTCGCGAATCTCCATCGTCGCCTCCTTGGGCCGCGGGTTCGGTTGGCGCGTCCCCTTCGCACGGGTCGGGGCGGAAGGGAAGCGGCGGGAGGGTCGCGGGGGTTCGACCACGATTGCGCTCGTTCGCGCATTGTTCCGGTGGCATCGTCTCGGCTGATGAACGAGCAGACGAGAAAAGATTCCACAGGCGGACCCATGAAGGACATGGCGGCGGAGGGATTCCGCTTCATCGACCTCTTCGCCGGCATCGGCGGACTGCGTCGGGGCTTCGAGAGCATCGGCGGAACCTGCGTCCTGACCTGCGAATGGGACCGCTTCGCGCGCAAGACCTACGCCGCGAATTTCCCCGACGGTCCGGATCATCCCTTCCCGGCGGACATCCGCGACCTGTCGGAGAACGACGTTCCGGACCACGACGTCCTCCTGGCCGGCTTCCCCTGTCAGCCCTTCTCCATCGCCGGCGTCTCCAAGAAGAACGCGCTCGGTCGGCCTCACGGTTTCGAGTGCGACACGCAGGGAACGATGTTCCACCATGTCGCGCGGATCCTGCGCCGTCGCCGCCCGCCGTCATCCTTCTCGAGAACGTCAAGAACCTGCTCGGCCACGACCGGCGGCGCACCTTCGCGGTCATCGCCTCGGTCCTGGACGAACTGGGCTACGACATCAGCCACCGCATCATCGACGCCAAGGCGTTCGTTCCCCAGCACCGGGAGCGCATCTTCATCGTCGGGGTCCATAGGGAGACGGGTCCGCCGCCGATCGATCTCGACGCCCTCGGCCTCCCCGACGTCGCGACCGGCCCGAAGCTCGGCACGATCCTGCATCCCGAGGACGGCTCGGAGCGGTCCGACGGCGGC
>DATFKM010000199.1:0-5431 GCA_035268645.1 Paracoccaceae bacterium
GACCGTCCGGCCTTCGGCATCCTCTTCGCCGCCGACCTGCACGAATCGCCGGCCGAGATCCGGGCCGACGCCTTCAACCGCCTCGGCCTCGAATTCGAGCTGGCGCTGATTCCGGCGCAGGACATCCCGCCGCGCGCCGAGCCCTGGCGGGCCGAGGAGGTCCCCGCCCTCCTCGGCTCGGTCCGCCCCGCCTTCGAGCTGATCGAGGACCGCTCCGCCGACTACGCCGCGCTCGACGTGCTGACGCTGATCGCGGACAACGCCTGGTGCGGCGGCGCGGTGCTCGGCCCGGAACTGACCGGCTGGCGCGATCTCGACCTCGACGCGCTGCCCGCGACGGTGAAACAGAGCGGAACGATACCCGAACACGTTCACACCGGCGCCGCCGCCCCGCTCGAGTCCTTCGCCGCGGTGCTGAACCATTTCGGCGCAAGAGGAGAGACGGTCGCCGCCGGAGAGGTCGTCATCACCGGCTCCGCCGCCCGCACCCGCTTCCCCGGCAAGGGGGCCTCGCTGGTCTACGAGATCGACGGCCTCGCCGCGGTCGAACTCGGCGTGGTCTGAGCGGCGGACTCTCCACCCGCCGTCATGGGGGCTGCCGGATCCAGCCGCGCGCCGTCGTCGCCCTCCGATCCCGGCTCCGAGTGGAGGCTGCACTTGGCGGCGGGCCGCGATGCCGCTAGTCAGCGCGCGATGACGGAGGATCCCGCCCTGCCGCCCCTGACCCTCGCCGACGACGGGCTCGAGACTTCGCTGCGCGCGCGGCTTGGCCCGCGCGCGCCGATCTGCGGTGTCGACGAGGCCGGCCGCGGGCCCTGGGCCGGGCCGGTCTTCGCCGCGGCGGTGAGCTTCGAGGCGGGGACGGCGCCGGAGGGGCTGGCCGATTCGAAGATGCTGACGGCCGAGCGGCGGACCGAACTCGCCGCCTCGATCCGGGACTGCGCGGTCTGGGCGGTGGCCTTCGCGAGCGTCGAGGAGATCGACCGGCTCGGGCTCGGCCGGGCCGCCGACCTCGCCATGGTGCGGGCGGTGACGGGCCTGGCCTCGGCCCCGACCTTCGCGCTCGTCGACGGAAACCGCACGCCGCGCGGCCTCGGCTGCGAGGCGGAGGCGGTGGTGCAGGGCGACGTGCGCTCGGTCTCGGTCGCCGCGGCCTCGATCCTCGCGAAGACCACGCGCGACCTTCTGATGGAGGATCTGGCCGCGGATACGCCCGGTTACGGGTGGGAGCGCAATCGCGGCTACGGCACGCCGGAGCATGTCGAGGCGCTCAAGCGTTTGGGCGTGACGCAACATCATCGGCGCAGCTTCAAGCCCATACACAATATCTTGCTTGAAGGTCGATCTATAACCGACTGATTCCGAAAATAAATTGACCGCGAATCGCTTTCGGCGCATGGTCCCCCTCGACGAAGCGTGGCGGAGGCGCGGCGATGACCAAGCGCGTGGAGGCGTCGGAGACGACGCCCGAGAACACCATCCTCTCGGGGGACTGCATCGAGGTGATGGCCTCCTTGCCGGCGGGGTCGGTCGACCTGATCTTCGCCGATCCCCCCTACAACCTTCAGCTCAAGGGCGAGCTGCATCGGCCGGACAATTCCCGCGTCGACGCGGTGGACGACGCCTGGGACCGTTTCGACGGCTTCGCCGCCTACGACCGTTTCACGCGGGCCTGGCTTTCGGAGGCGCGGCGCGTGCTGAAGCCGGAGGGCGCGCTCTGGGTGATCGGCTCCTATCACAACGTGTTCCGCGTGGGCGCGGCGTTGCAGGACGCGGGCTTCTGGATCCTGAACGACGTCATCTGGCGCAAATCGAACCCGATGCCGAACTTCCGCGGCCGGCGCCTGACCAACGCGCATGAGACGCTGATCTGGGCGGCGCGCGAGGAGGGCGGGAAATACGCCTTCAACTACGAGGCGCTGAAGGCGCTGAACGACGACGTGCAGATGCGCTCCGACTGGACCATGCCGATCTGCACCGGGGCGGAGCGTCTGCGGGACGAGGCGGGGCGCAAGGCGCACCCGACGCAGAAGCCGGAGGCGCTGCTGCACCGGATCATGGTCGGCACGACGAAGCCGGGAGACCTTGTTCTCGATCCGTTCTTCGGATCGGGCACCACCGGCGCCGTGGCGAAGCGGCTCGGGCGGCGCTGGCTCGGCATCGAGCGGGACGCGGGCTACCGCGCGATCGCGGAGGCGCGGATCACGGCGGTGACGCCGGCGGCGGCCGACGCGGTCTCGGTCGCGCCGTCGCGCCGGGCGGCGCCGCGGATCCCGTTCGGGCGGCTGGTGGAGGCCGGTCTGCTGGCGCCGGGAAGCTGGCTCTCCTCGCCCTGCGGGCGCCGGCGCGCGAAGGTCCGCGCCGACGGGACGCTGGTGGCGCACGAGGTGCGCGGCTCGATCCACCAGGTCGGCGCGGCGCTGGAAGGCGCGCCGAGCTGCAACGGCTGGACCTACTGGCATTTCGAGACCTCGGGCGGGCCGAAGCCGATCGACCTGCTGCGCCAGAAGCTGCGCGAGACGGCCGGGGGCTGAACGGCCGCCGTCGATGCGGGGCGCCGGCGGGCGATCCGACGATCCTCGCGGCCGACGTCGCGAGGACCGCGGTCACGCCATGCGGGCCGGTGGAAGGCTCCGCGGGGCCTGAGGCGGGTCGCCGCGGCGCGCTGGACGGCGCGGGATGCGGCGCCACCTGACGGTCATGGAAAGACTGCCGGACGGATACCGCGCCGTGGTGATCGGCGCGACGGGAGGGATCGGCTCGGCCGTGATGCGACGGCTGCGGGACGATCCGCGATGCGGCGAGGCGATCGGGCTCGGCCGCTCCACGGACGGGATCGACGTGACCGACGAGGCGACGCTGGCGGAGGCCGCGCAGCGCGTCGGGGGCGAGGTCCATCTGCTCTTCATCGCGACGGGGGCGCTGGAGATCGACGGCAACGGGCCGGAGAAGGCCTTCAAGCATGTCGAACCCGAGGCGATGGCCAGGCAGTTCGCGCTGAACGCCACCGGCCCTGCCCTCGTGATCAAGCACTTCAAGCCGCTGATCGCGCGGCGCGAGCCGACGGCGGTTGCGGCGCTGTCGGCGCGGGTCGGCTCGATCGGGGACAACGGCTTCGGGGGGTGGATGGGCTATCGGGCGTCCAAGGCCGCCTTGAACCAGCTGATCCGCTGCGCGGCGATCGAGCTGTGGCGGACGCACAAGAAGTGCGTGGTGGCGGCGCTGCATCCGGGCACGGTGCGGACCGAGCTGACCGAAGGGCGGCGGGGCGACTACGACACCCTCTCGCCGGACGAGAGCGCGGAGCGGCTGCTTTCGGTGCTCGACTCGCTCAGGCCGGCGGCGACGGGGACCTTCCGCGACTGGCAGGGCGAGGTCGTGGAGTGGTGACGCCGCGCGTGGTGCTGGTGCTGGGCGATCAGCTCACGCCCGGGATCGCGGCGCTGGAGGCGGCGACCCCGGAGCGGGACGTGGTGCTGATGGCCGAGGTGATGGAGGAGGCGACCTACGTCCCCCACCACCGCAAGAAGATCGCCTTCCTGTTCAGCGCGATGCGGCATTTCGCGGAGGAGCTTCGCGAGGCGGGTTGGACGGTCGATTACGTCACGCTGGACGAGCCCGACAACGCCGGGAGCCTCGAAGGCGAGGTGCGGCGGGCGGTGGCGCGGCACGGCGCGGCGGGAGTGATCGCGACGGAACCGGGGGAATGGCGGCTTCAGACGGCGATGGAGGGTTGGGAGGACGCTCTCGGCCTGCCCGTCAAGCTGCTGCGGGACCGGCGGTTCCTCGCGACCAAGGCGGAGTTCGCGGACTGGGCGAAGGGACGCAAGGCGCTTCGGATGGAATATTTCTATCGGGAGATGCGCAGGAGCTACGGCCTGCTGATGGAGGGGGACGAGCCGGCGGGCGGGAAGTGGAACTTCGACCACGACAACCGCAAGCCCGCGGACGAGGACCTGGCGTTTCCCGAGCCGCCGACGTTCCAGACCGACACCGTGACGCGCGAGGTTCTGGATCTGGTGGAGGCGCGGTTTCCGGACGGGTGGGGCGATCTCTCGCCGTTCCGATACGCCGTGACGCGGGCGGATGCGGAGGCGGCGGCGGATCACTTCTTCCGCCACGCGCTGCCGCGCTTCGGGGACTATCAGGACGCGATGCTGGAGGGGGAGCGGTTCCTCTATCACTCGTTCCTGTCGCAGTACCTGAACTGCGGGCTGCTGGATCCGCTGGACCTCTGCCGGCGGGCGGAGCGCGAGTGGCGCGAGGGGCGGGCGCCGATCAACGCGGTCGAGGGCTACGTCCGCCAGATCCTCGGCTGGCGGGAGTTCGTCCGCGGAGTCTATTGGCTGGAGGGGCCGGATTACGTCGAGCGGAACGAACTGGACGCCGGACGGCCGCTGCCGGCGTTCTACTGGACGGGCGAGACGGACATGGCCTGCATCCGGGCGGTGGTGACGCAGACGCGGGAGGAGGCCTACGCGCACCACATCCAGCGGCTGATGGTGACGGGGACCTTCGCGATGCTGGTGGGTGTCGAGCCCCGGCAGGTGCACGAGTGGTATCTCTCGGTCTACGCCGACGCCTACGAGTGGGTCGAGGCGCCGAACGTGATCGGGATGAGCCAGTTCGCGGACGGCGGGGTCGTGGCCTCCAAGCCCTACGCGGCGAGCGGCAACTACATCGACAAGATGAGCGACCATTGCGCCGGGTGCCGCTACAAGGTGCGGGACCGGACGGGGGAGGACGCCTGTCCGTTCAACCCGCTCTACTGGGATTTCATGCTGCGGCACCGGGAGCGCTTCGGGAACAACCCGAGGGTCGCGCGTGTCTATGCGACCTGGGACCGGATGAAGGACGAGAAGCGCGAGGCGACCTTGCGGGACGCGAAGAGCCTGTTGGGGAGGATCGACGCCGGGGGGCGGGTGTAGGGCGGCCCGTGGGCGGACCCCGCCCTAGAGGCCGAGTTCCGGCAGGGCGAGGCGGAGGGCCTTGGCGAAGGCGGTGGGGGTGTTTCCGACCTGCGCGCGGGCCCGAGGGACGAAGGCGCCGCGCGCAGGTCGGCTCTCCTCCGCCGCCGTGGCGACGAAGATCGTCAGGATCAGTTGAAAATGGGTGAAGACGTGGCGGGCCTCGGCGTCGAGGCCTCGCCAGTCGGCGGGGACCGGCGCCTCGGCGAGCGGGTCGGCGGGGCCGTCGGCGGTCCAGTCGGTGGTGGGGGGCGCGGGCATGCCGCCGAGCAGGCCCTTCGGCGGGCGGGTCTCCATCAGGAGGGCGCCGGAGGGGGTGACGGCGACGAACACGGCGCCGCGACGGGTCGGCTTGGCGGCCTTCGGGGTCCTGCGCGGAAGCTCGGGCGCGGTGCCGGCGGCGCGGGCGGCGCAGGGCTCGCGCCAGGGGCAGATGCCGCAGGCGGGGGATTTCGGCGTGCAGA
>DATFKM010000200.1:0-4727 GCA_035268645.1 Paracoccaceae bacterium
GGGCGCGGCACGGGCTGGCAGCCGCGGCATCTCGTCGCCCGCCTCGGCGGGCGGGTGGTGGCGGCGATGCCGCTCTACGCCAAGGGGCACAGCCAGGGGGAATACGTCTTCGATCACGCCTGGGCGCACGCCTACGAGCGCGCCGGCGGCGACTACTATCCGAAGCTGCAGGGCGCGGTGCCGTTCACCCCGGCGACCGGGCGGCGCTTCCTCGTCGGCCCCGACCTGCCGCGCGAGACCGGAATCGCGGCGCTGACGCAGGGCGCGGTGCAGGTCGCCGACCAGGCGGGCGTCAGTTCGCTGCACGTCACCTTCTGCGAGGACGAGGAGTGGGAGGCGGGCGGCGAGATGGGCCTGCTGCAGCGGACCGGCCAGCAGTTCCACTGGGTGAATCGCGGTTACGCGGATTTCGACGCCTTCCTCGCCTCGCTGTCCTCGCGCAAGCGCAAGACGATGCGCAGGGAGCGGGCCGAGGCGCAGGAGAACGTCGAGATCCGCGCGCTGACGGGCGGCGCGATCGAGCCGGAGCATTGGGAGTGGTTCTGGCGCTTCTACCAGGACACCGGCGCGCGGAAGTGGGGGCGGCCCTATCTGACGCGCGAGTTCTTCGACCGCGCGCACGAGGCGCTGCGCGACGACGCGCTGCTGGTGCTGGCCTATCGCGCCGGGCGGCCGGTGGCCGGGGCGCTGAACTTCATCGGGCGGGAGACGCTCTACGGGCGCTACTGGGGCTGCACGGAGCATCATCCCTGCCTGCATTTCGAGCTGTGCTACTACCAGGCCATCGAGTTCGCCATCGACGAGGGGCTGGCGCGGGTCGAGGCCGGCGCGCAGGGCGAGCACAAGCTCGCCCGCGGCTATCTGCCGGTGGAGACCCGATCGCTGCACTGGATCGCCGACGGGGGCTTCCGCCGAGCCGTGGAGGATTATCTGGAGGCGGAGCGGCGCATGGTGCGGGAGGAGAACGCGCTGCTGTCCGAGCACTCCCCCTTCCGCAAGGCCGACCTGACCGAGACACCGGAGGAGCACGACTGAATGGCGGAGAGACTGACCCCCGACGCCCGCGCCGCGGCGCTGGCCGAGCTCGACGGCTGGAGCCTGGCCGAAGGCCGCGAGGCGATCGTCAAGCGTTTCAAGTTCGACGACTTCGCCGCGGCCTTCGGCTTCATGGCCGGGGCCGCGCTGGCGGCGGAGAAGATGGACCACCACCCGGAATGGTCGAACGTCTACGACACGGTGGAGGTGACGCTGACCACGCATGACGCGGGCGGGGTGACGCCGCTCGACGTCGCGCTCGCGAAGCGGATGAACGCGCTCGCCGGCTGAGGCGGTCCGGGGCGCGGGGTTTCGCGCCCGGCCTCCGGCGCCGCGCCGGCCTCGCCGGGCGGCGCCTCGGCCGTTTGCGTCGCGGCGCGACGGCGCCGCGGCGGGCGGAGGGGGGGTCGATCCCCCCCTCCGCCCGCGCCCCCCTCAGAGGGCTTCGAGCATCGCGTCGCCGGTCGAGACCTTGGCTTCGCCGGGGCTCTCCTCGACGTTGAGGGCGGTCACCTTGCCGTCCTCGACCAGCATCGAATAGCGCTTGGAGCGGCCGATCAGGCCGACCGGCGGAGCGGAGAAGTCCATGCCGACGGCCTGGGTGAAGGCGCCCTCGGGGTCGGCGAGCATGTGGATGCCGGCCTCCATCGCGCCGGAGCTCTCGCCCCAGGCCTTCATCACGAAGGGATCGTTGACCGAGACGCAGGCGATGGCGTCGACGCCCTTGGCCTTGAGCGCCTCGGCGTTCTTCACGAAGCTCGGCAGATGGTTGAGCGAGCAGGTCGGGGTGTAGGCGCCGGGCACCGCGAAGAGCGCGACCTTGCGGCCGGAGAAGAGGTCCGTGGTGGACTTCGGTTCGGGGCCGTCGGGGCCGAGCACGATGAAGGTCGCGTCGGGCAGCGTCTGTCCCACCTCGATGGTCATGGTCTGGTCTCCCTCCTGAGGACGAGCGCGGGGGCTCCGGCCCGGACATAGCGCGGCGCGGGGCACGGCGCATCCCTCCGCCGCCGAATTCGAGGCGTCAGGGGAGGCGGAGCAGGCGCACCGCGGTCGCGCCCCAGCGGCGTTCGTCGAGCAGCTCCGCCCCGTCCGGCGGGACGACGGGGGCGCCGGCGTCCTCCTCCCAGACGACGAGCGCGCCGGAAGCGAGCCAGCCGCCCTCCCGCGCCGAGGCGAGCGCGGCTTCGCCGAGGCCGCGTCCGTATGGCGGATCGAGGAACACGAGGTCGTAGGCGTCGCCCCGGCAGGGGCCGAGCCTGGTCGCGTCCCGGCGGTACAGCTTCGCCTGGCCGGTCGCGCCGAGGCGCTCGACGTTCTCGCGGATCAGGGCGCGGGCGGCGGCGAGGTCGTCGACGAACTGGACGCGGGCGGCGCCGCGCGAGAGCGCCTCGAGCCCGAGGGCGCCGGAGCCGGCGAAGAGGTCGAGGACGCGGCGGCCCTCGGGCGGAGGCGGGTCGCCGAAGGGGCCGTGGGCGAGGAGGTTGAAGATCGCCTCGCGCACGCGGTCGGAGGTCGGGCGGAGCGCGGCGGCGCCCCCGCCCTTGTCGCCGGGCGCTGCGAGGGGGCGGCCGCGCCAGCGTCCTCCGACGACCCTCATGCGGTGGCGTTCTGCCCCCGGCTCACGCTTGAGCGGGGGGGCAGGTCTTTGAAGTTCATGCAGTGTTCTGCTGTCCTGACGTGCGAGGGGCGCGCGCCGCGGTCTATGGGCCGCCGCCCGGCCCCGCAAGCGGCCGCCCGCGCGGCCGCGGCGCGGCGGCGGCCTCGAGGGCGCATCGCCGCCTCAGCCGACGTCGAAGATCCCCTCGACCTCGACGGCGACGCCGAAGGGGAGCCCGCCCATGCCGACCGCGCTGCGGGCGTGGGCGCCGATCGTCTCGCCGAACACCTCGACCATCAGGTCCGAGCAGCCGTTCACCACCTTGGGCTGGTCGCCGAAGTCGGGGGCGGAGTTGACGAAGCCGGTGAGCTTCACGACGCGGCGCACCCGCTCGAGGTCGCCGTCGCAGGCGGCCTTGACCTGCGCGATCAGGGCGAGCCCGCAGAGGCGCGCGGCCGCGATCCCGGCCTCGACCTCCATGTCGCGGCCGAGCTTGCCGACGACGAGGCCGTCGGGGCCGATCGGCACCTGGCCGGAGACGTAGAGAAGGCCGCCGGCGCGGACCGCGGGCACGTAGCTCGCGGCCGGCTTCGGGGGCGTCGGCAACGTCACGCCGAGTTCTGCGAGACGGGCCTCGATGCGTCCGGTCATGGGGGATCCTCCCTGTCTGTCGTCGGGGGCCGGCGTGCGCCTCACTCCTCCCGCATCGAGCGGGAGAAGTAGTCGGACAACGGCTTCACGAGGTAGTTGAGCGGCGTGCGCTCGTCGGTGCGGATGTAGGCCTCGACCGGCATGCCGGGCACGAGGGTCAGGCCCTCGAGCTTGCTCTCCTCGCCCGGCGCCAGCGCGATCTCGGCCTGATAGTAGGAGTAGCCGCGCTGTTCGTCGGTCAGCGCGTCGGCCGAGACCTTGACGACGATGCCGTCGATCTCCGGCGTGTTGCGCGCCGAGAAGGCGGAGAAGCGCAGCGTGGCGGGCTGGCCGATGTAGACCTGGTCGATGTTGATCGGCTCGACCTGCGCGGTGATCACGAATTCCGTGTCGGTCGGCACGATGTAGAGGATCGGCTCGCCCGGCTGGACCACCGACTGGCGCGCGAAGACGGTGCTGCCGAACACGGTCCCGGCGATGGGGGCGCGCACCTCCATGCGGTCGAGCCGCTCGCGCACCTGCACCAGCTGCTCGCGCACCTGGTTCTCCTGGTACTGGATGTCGCGCAGTTCCGAGATCGCCTGTTCCTGGCGCTGGGTGCGCGCCTGCAGGATCTGGATCTCGATCTCCGCCAGGCGGCCGCGGGCCTCGGCGATCGAGGCGACCAGTTCGCCGACGCGCCCGTCGAGCCGGGCGCGCTCGCGCTCCAGCGAGAGCACGCGGTTGAGCTGGGTGAGGCCCTGTTCGAGCAGGCGGCGCTGGCCTTCGAGCTCCCGGTCGATCAGGTCGATCTGGCGGTCGAGCGCGGAGATCTGCGCCTCGGCCCCCTCGATCTGCCGCTCGATCTGGCGCTGGCGTTCGCGGAGCTGGTCGACCTGCTCGACCGAGGCGCGGCTGCGGGTGTCGAACAGCGCCTCCTGCCCGCGGCGCATCAGATCGACGTCCGGATCCTCGGCCGCGCGGGCGAGCAGAGCCTCGTCCCAGCGGATCTCCTCGGCGCGGAACTGCTCCGCTTCTAGGCGGTTCCGGCGGGACACGAGCTCCCAGTACTGATCGTAGAGGATGGTCTCCTCCGAGCGCAGCAGCGTGTCGTCGAGGCGGAGCAGGACCTGGCCTGCATCGACGACGTCGCCGTCGCGGGCCAGGATGTCTCCCACGACGCCGCCGTCGGGATGCTCGACCACCTGCTGGCGGGTCTCGACCTCCACCCGGCCGGAGGCGATCACGGCGCCGGCGATGTTGGCGAAGGCGCCCCAGCCGACGAGGCCGCCGAGCAGGACCGCGACGCCGAGGAACCCGAGAAGCAGCGCCCGCGAGGCGGCGAAGCGCGCCTCCGGTTCGGGCGGGGGCGGCGGCGCGGAGCGCGCGGGCGGTGACGCGGGCGGCGCCGGCGGGCGTGCGTCGCCGGGCGCCGCGGGCGGCGGTGCGTCGGAGGTCCGGGCGG
>DATFKM010000201.1:0-2189 GCA_035268645.1 Paracoccaceae bacterium
GAGGCGATCCTCGTCCATGAGCATGAAGTCCATGAGAAAGCCCAGGAACTCCGGGTCCGCGGCGCGGCTGCGCAGTTCGGCCGGGCCGGCGCCGGCGGCGGCGAGGAAGGCGGTCAGCGCCTCCTCGTCGGAAGCGAGCCAGGCGAGGGCTTCGAGGGCGAGGGTTTCGGCGGCGTCGGGGGTCATGGCGAGGTGTCGCTCCGGTGCGTGAGGGGGCGCGTGTTCGGGTATCGTTCCGCCGGTTGCGGGCGGCGTCCGCAGCGGCTCCGGCGCGCCTCGCGATCGGATCGGGGCTTTCGCGTGGCCGGGCGGCCGGGGTCGGGAGGCGTCGGTCTCGGCGGAGGCGGCGTGGGAGGCGCGAAGGGTCGACCATGCCCCCTAACGCCTCCTTAATCATTTGCCGCCAGCTTTCGTCAAAGCCGCCGCGTCGGGCGGCGCGGGCGAGGGCGGCGGGAGCGCCGGCGGCGTGGCGAGATGACGGGACGGATTCTGCTCACGGCGATGGCGGCGGACCTGAGGCGTCGCCTCGCGCAGGCGCTCGAGGCCGGCTATTTCGAGGTGGCCGAGGCCTCTCGGGGCGGCACGCCCACCAAGGGCATCGACCTCGTGATGGCCGACGCCGGGCCGCACGGCCTTCGCCTCTGCCGGGCGCTGAAGGCCGATCCCTCGGCGCAGCATCTGCCGGTGGTGATGATCGCGCCGCGCCAGGCGCGGGCCGCGCGGCTCGCCGGGCTCGGGGCCGGCGCGGACGACATCCTGTCGCCGGAGATCGAGGCGGAGGAACTCTCCGCGCGCCTGCGCCGGCTGCTGCGCTCCAAGGCGATGCTCGACGCGCTGCGCCTGCGCGAGGAGACGGCGCTGGAGCTGGAGCTGCCCGCCCCGCCGGGCGGCTGGGCCGGGCGCTGGACGGAGGAGCCCGAACCCGCCGGCCGCCTGCTCGTCGTCGGACCCGCCGCGGAGGCCCGGGCGCGGGAGCTGTCGCGCGCCCTCGGCGCGCCGGCGGAGGCGGCGGACGCCGCGGGGGGCCTCGCCGCCGCCGAGCGGGGGGCGCCGGAGCTGATACTTCTCGAGATCGGCGGCGCGGCGGAGGCGACGCTGCGCCTCATCGCCCATCTGCGCGCACGTCCGGCCCTCCGCGAGACGGGGATCGTCGCGGTGCTGGAGGAGGCGGCGCTCTCGGCCACCGCGCCGGCGCTGGATCTCGGCGCGGCCGACGTCGCGCCGGCGCCGCCGGATCCGGCCGAACTCGCCGCGCGGCTCCGGGCCGAGCTGCGGCGGCGGCGCCGGGGCGAGGCCCTGCGTGCGGCGCTGCGCGACGGCCTCATGCTCGCGGCGCAGGACCCGCTGACAGGCCTCTACAACCGCCGCTACGCCGAGCCGCATCTGGCGCGCCTCATCGCGGGCTGCGCCGAGGCGCGCCGTCCGCTCGCGGTGCTGATGCTCGATCTCGACCGCTTCAAGGAGATCAACGACCGCCTCGGCCATGCCGCAGGCGATTCGGTGCTGAAGGGCGTCGCCGCGCGACTGCGGGCCGAGACCCGCGCGGCCGACCTCGTGGCGCGGCTCGGCGGCGAGGAGTTCTGCATCGCCCTGCCCGGCGCCACCCGGCCCGAGGCCGAGGCCGCGGCCGAACGGCTGCGCGCCGCGCTGGCCGCGACGCCCTACGTGACGCAGGCCGGGCCGGTGGCCGCGACCGCGAGCCTCGGCGTCGCGATGGCCGAGCCCGAGCCCGATCCGGCGCCCTCCGGCGGCGTCGGCCTCGCCGCGCCCGCGGGCTTCGCCGAGCCGACGCCGGCGTTCGGGCGTGCGCCCCTCGGCGCGCCGGCGCTCGACGCCGCCGCCCGGGCCGCGGCCCTCCTCGCGAGCGCGGATTCGGCGCTCTACGCCTCCAAGGCGGGCGGGCGGAACAGGGTGACGATGGCCGCGGCCTGATCGCAGCCGACGCGTCCCGAAGATCGCGACGCCGAACGGAGCCGGCCGCGCCGAGCGGCGCATCCGCGGCGACGCCCGGCGGAGGACCGCGGCCGGCGGCCTCGCGCCGCGCCGCCCGGAGGAGGGCGCTCGAATCGTCGCGCCACGGGCGGGCCGGGCGCCGCTTCGGGGTGCGCCTTGCGCGCCCCGGCGGGCCGAGGGGGGTCGATCCCCCCGAGGCGCGCGCCCGCCCCAAGAGGCGCCTCGTCGGCCGGCGA
>DATFKM010000202.1:0-3352 GCA_035268645.1 Paracoccaceae bacterium
CCCAGGATCGCCTCGCCCTCGAACTGCTGCCACCAGCTCTCGGTTTGGCGGTCGTACATCACCAGATCGGAGTTGCGCAGCTTTCCGGTGACGCCGAACGAAAGCTCGCGCCCCCGCAGGCGCCGGTCGAAGCCGACGGCGGTGTTGCAGAGCGGGCAGTAGGTGGCGGCGACGGGGAGGCTTCCGATCCGGTCGTTCACGATCTCGTGCCAGGCGAGATAGCGGATCGGATAGGCGCGCTGCGGGTGGCCGGGGACGTCGAGCACGAACACCGGCTCGCGGTCCTCCAGCCCCTCGTGCCGGGCGGCCTGGGCGAAGCGGGGCGCGTCGACGGCGGGGATGCCGTCGCGCGGCGGCCCGCCCGAGAGGATCTCGTCGAACGGCACGGAGGCGCGGGAGAAGTCGGTGCGCGGCCATTCCTCGCGCCAACCGGGCGGCGCGGCCTCAGCCGCGAAGGCGCCGGGGACGAAGGGCGCGGCGGCGAGACCGGCGAGGCCGGCGAGCGCCTGTCGGCGGGACGGGACGGGCAGCATGGCGAAACTCCTCGTGGCGTCTTCCCCGACAGGATGGGGGCGACGGGACGGCGCGCGCGAGGGGCGCCGGTCCCACCTCGCGAGGAGATGATCGCCGGTCGCGCGACGGGGAGCGGCGTCGCCCTCCGGATCGCGCCGGCGGGAGCGGCGTCGAGCGTGTCTCCGGCGCCAGGGCGGCCCCGGCCGCGCTTCGGTCGACTTGGCGCGACGTCGATTCCGGCAAGCGTATCATGGGGTGCGAGCCCCTCATGGCCCGCAGTTCCTCGAAACCGAGGAGAGGGCCGCCAGCGTCTCCCGGACGACGAGACGGTCGGCGCGAACGGCCTCCGTTTCGGTCCTCGTGACCGGTGATTTCCGGCGGCCCCACGTCAACGACCGGACCGACCGGATCGAGACGAGCGCGGCGTTCGAAGGCCCTCCGGGCGAGAAGGCCTGCGGGGGCGCCGGCGCGGGCGGCGCGGGACCCGGCCCTGTCGTCGATCCGGTTCGACCGCGCGCATCCGATGGAGACCGCGCTCGCCTCCGCCGACGGTTTCCTCGGATCCGGAGGGGACCGGCGCGGTCCGCGCCGATGACGGGGCCGAGATGCTGCGCGGTCCCGGCGGGGATGACGGCGGGGGGAAGGGGGAGCCCACGCCTCCTCTTCTGAGGCGCCGGTGCGCGCGGCCGGAGGGGCGCCTCCGGCCGCGCCGGGGCTCACCCGGCGGCTTCGAGCTTGTCCTGGGTGCGGGTCGCGAAGTCCTCGGCGGAGTGACGCTCTCGGAGCTGCTCCTCGAGCGGGCCGGTGATGCGGTTGACCATGCGCCCGCGCTTCACGGCGGGCCGTGCGCCGATCTCGGCCGACCAGCGCAGGACGTGCTCGTATTCGTGCGCGGAGAGGAACTCGGCCGCCTCGTAGACCTTGTTCTCCACCAATGCGCCGTACCAGGGCCAGACGGCCATGTCGGCGATGGTGTAGGCCTCGCCGGCGAGGAAGCGGTTGTCGGCGAGGCGGCGGTTCAGCACGTCGAGCTGGCGCTTCACCTCCATCGTGAAGCGGTCGATCGGATATTCCCAGCGCTTCGGCGCGTAGCGGTAGAAATGCCCGAAGCCGCCGCCGAGATAGGGGGCCGAGCCCATCTGCCAGAACAGCCAGGAGAGCGTCTCGGCCCGGCCGGCGGGATCGGTCGGCAGGAAGGCGCCGAACTTCTCGGCGAGGTGCAGGAGGATGGCGCCGGATTCGAAGACGCGGATCGGCTCGGGACCCGAACGGTCCAGCAGCGCCGGGATCTTGGAGTTGGGGTTGAGCGCGACGAAGCCGGAGGAGAACTGCTCGCCCTCGCGGATGTTGATCACCCAGGCGTCGTATTCGGCGCCGTCGTGCCCGGCCTCCAGAAGCTCCTCGAAGAGGACGGTGACCTTCACGCCGTTGGGGGTGGCGAGGGAGTGGAGCTGGAACGGGTGCTCGCCCTCCGGCAGCGCCTTGTCGTGGGTGGGGCCGGCGACGGGGCGGTTGATGCTGGCGAACTGGCCGCCGCTCTCGCGGTCCCAGGTCCAGACCTTCGGCGGCTCGTATTCGTCGTCGCTCATGGGGGATCCTCCGTTGTGCACGGCGGGGACCCTAGTGCGTCGCGCGCGATTCGAAACCGGGCCGGCGTGCGGCCCGGTCAGTCCAGCGCGTCGAGGAGGGCGCGCAGGCGCGCGGCGTCGGCGGCGCCGAGACGGGAGGCGAGGCGGCGTTCCTGCGCCCGGGCGGCCGATCCGAGCCGGCCGGCGAGCGCCGCGCCGTCGTCCGAAAGCGCGACGTGCACGCGCCGGCGGTCCTCGTCGTCGGGCCGGCGGAAGACGAGACCGGCGGCGACCATGCGGTCGACGATCTTGGTGAGCGTCGGGCGTTCGACCAGCGCGGCGTCGGCGAGCGAGCCCATGGTGGCGGGCCCGCGCTCGGCCAGCGCCTCCAGGATGCGGAACTGCTCGATCGGCACGCGCGCCTCGCGCAGCGCGAGGCCCAGCTCCTCCTCGAGGCGGCGGCTGACCCGCGCCAGCGCATGGGCGAGCCGTTCCGGCCGCGCCGTGCTTCGGCTTCCGCGCGCGTCGTCCGCGCGCGTCCTCGGCGCCCAGTCCATGGCGATCCTTCCCCGCCCGCTTCGCGCCGACGCATCGCGATCACGGGACATCTTGATTGTTGCCTGTTCAATCGTCGGACCTTCGATCTACGCCGACCGCCTCCTCCGTTCAACCGGAGGGTGGAGGTGCCGTGACGTCAGCAAGCAAGCCGTGGCCGGAACCGCGTTCCGTCGGCCTCGGCGAGGATGGCCGGCGGACGGTCGCGCCGGCGATCCGGCGCGCCGAGCAGGTCGAGCGCGCCGGCGCGGGAGACGCCGGGCAGCGCCCGGCGGACCAACGCCGCCGCGAGGCGCACGCCGTCGTGGCAGGCGAGAGTGTTGGCCGCGACCGGCGGACGACGGTCGCCGAAGCGCGCGGCGTAGCGCGCCAGCAGCGCTTCGCGCGGACCGGGCTCGGCGCCGATGACGAAAGGCTGCACCGTGAAGAGCCCGTCCGCCGCACGCGGACCGACGGCCCAGAGCAGCGTCTCGTCGAAGCCGAGAGCCAGCCGCGCCGCCACGGCGGGCAGCCCGGCGGCGGCGAAGGCGCGGTGGAAGCGCACCGCGTCCTCGCCGATCAGCACCGTGACCACGAGATCCGGCCGCGCGGCGGCGATTCTCGCGGTCAGCGGCGCGGGATCGTCGAAACCGACCGGCAGCAGCGCGGCGCCGGCGAAGGCGAGTCCCGCGGCCTCGGCGGCCTCGCGCGTCGCGCCATGCGCGGCGCGAGGCCAG
>DATFKM010000203.1:0-13281 GCA_035268645.1 Paracoccaceae bacterium
AGGGCCGCGGCGCGCGCCGGGCTGGACCCGGCCGAACTCTCGGGCGCGGCCCTCGCCGGCGTGCAGATCGCGGGGCGCGAGCCCGCAGCCGTCGCCGAAGCCGCGCGCATGGCCGAAGCCGCCGGCGCCCGCCTGATCGACCTCAACATGGGCTGCCCCGCCAAGAAGGTCACGGGCGGCCTGTCCGGCGCGGCCCTGATGCGCGACGAGGATCTCGCCGCGAGCCTCGTCGAAGCGGCCGCGGACGCCGCGTCGGTGCCCGTCACCGTCAAGATGCGCCTCGGCTGGGGGCCGGAGGACCGCACCGCCCCCGCCCTCGCCCGGCGCGTCGTCGCCGCCGGCGCCCGCGCGGTCACGGTGCACGGCCGCACCCGGGCGCAGTTCTACTCGGGCGAGGCCGACTGGCGCGCGGTCGGCGCCGTGGTCGAGGCCGTCGACGTCCCCGTGATCGTCAACGGCGACGTGACCGACGCCGCGGCCGCCCGCGCCGCGCTCGCCGGCTCGGGCGCGGCGGCCGTGATGGTCGGCCGCGCGATGCAGGGCCGGCCCTGGACGGCCGCCGCGATCGACGCCGCTCTCGCCGGGCGGCCCGGGCCCGCGATCCCCGAGGGCCGCGCCCTCGCGGAGGCCGTCGCCGAACACTACGAGGACATGCTGAGCCACCACGGCGCCGGGATCGGGCTCCGACGCGCCCGCAAGCATCTCGGCTGGTGGCTGCGGGGCAGGGGGCTCGACGCGCTCCTCGCGTCCCTGATGCGAGAGGAGGATCCGGCGGCCGTCCTCGGCGCGCTCCGCGGCCCGCTCGCCGCACGCCTCGCGGACGCGGCGCCGGCCCGGGAGCTGGCCGCATGAACGGTACGGACTGGCAGGCGGTCTGGGGCGCGGTGCCCTTCCCGGCGCTGATCCTCGACGGCGAGGACCGCCTCTCCGAAGCCAACGCCGAGGCGGAGGCCTTCCTGTCGCTCTCGCTCCGCGCGCTGAGGGGACGCGACCTCGAGACCCTGTTCGGGGCCGCGAGCCGCGTCGCCGACCTGATCGCGCAGGTGCGGGGCGGCGCGACGAGCCTGGGCGAGCACGGGATGGAGCTGGGGCTGCCCGACCGCGCTCCGACGACCGCCGACGTCTACGTCAGCCCGGTGACGGACCCCGCGGGACCGCTCCTGGTGCTGATCCAGCCGCGGAGCATCGCGGCGCAGATGGACCGCTCGCTCACCCACCGCGCCGCCGCGCGCTCGGTCACCGGCATGGCCGCGATGCTGGCGCACGAGATCAAGAACCCCCTCGCCGGCATCTCCGGCGCCGCGCAGCTGCTCGCCATGCAGCTCGGCGATCAGGACGCCGAGCTGACCGACCTGATCCGCGAAGAGGCCGAGCGCGTCGCCAAGCTGCTGGAGAAGGTGGAGCTCTTCGGCGACGGCCGCCCCCCGGCGCGCGAGCCCGTCAACATCCACGACGCGCTCGACCGCGCCCGCCGCTCCGCCCAGGCCGGCTTCTGCAAGCACGCCCGATTCGTGGAGGAGTTCGACCCTTCGCTGCCGCCGACGACGGGCGACTGCGACCAGCTCATCCAGGTGTTCCTCAACCTCCTCAAGAACGCCGGCGAGGCGACGCCGCAGGTCGGCGGCCTGATCACCATACGCACCGCCTACCGCCCCGGCATCCGCATGGCCGCGCCCGGCGGCGGCTCGGAGGGCCTGCCGCTCACCGTCACCATCACCGACAACGGCGGCGGCGTGCCGGAGGCGATCAAGCGCGACCTGTTCGAACCCTTCGTGACCTCCAAGGCCACCGGCTCGGGCCTCGGCCTCGCGCTGGTCTCGAAGATCGTCGCCGATCACGGCGGCGTGGTGGAGTGCGAGAGCGACCCGGGCTGGACCACGTTCCGCGTGCGCCTGCCCGTCTGGCGCGAGCCCAAGCGTGGCGTGACGACGAGGGAGGGGACCGCATGAGCGGGCGCATGACCGGAACGGTGCTGGTCGCCGACGACGACCGCGCGATCCGCACGGTGCTGAGCCAGGCGCTGAGCCGCGCGGGCTGCCGGGTCCGGTCCACCGGCTCGGCCACCACGCTCTGGCGCTGGGTCGAGGACGGCGAAGGCGACATCGTCGTCACCGACGTGATGATGCCCGACGGCGACGCGCTCGACATCCTGCCGGCGATCAAGCGCAAGCGCCCCGACCTGCCGGTGATCGTGATGAGCGCGCAGAACACCATGCTCACCGCGATCCGCGCGGCCGAGGGCGGCGCCTACGAATACCTGCCCAAGCCCTTCGATCTGCGCCAGGTGCTCGACCAGGTCGCCCGCGCGATGGAGGGCGCCCGAAAGGAGCGCACGCCCGCCGAGGGGCCGCGCGACGAGGGCCTGCCGATCATCGGCCGATCTCCCGCCATGCAGGAGGTCTACCGCATCATGGCGCGGCTGATGAACACCGACCTGACGGTGATGGTCAACGGCGAGTCCGGCACCGGCAAGGAGCTCGTCGCCCGCGCCCTGCACAATTTCGGCTGGCGCAAGAACGGCCCCTTCGTCGCCGTCAACATGGCCGCCATCCCGCGCGACCTGATCGAGAGCGAGCTCTTCGGTCACGAGAAGGGCGCCTTCACCGGGGCGACCGAGCGCATGGCCGGCAAGTTCGAGGCCGCCGCCGGAGGCACCCTCTTCCTCGACGAGATCGGCGACATGCCGCCCGACGCGCAGACCCGGCTGCTGCGCGTCCTGCAGGACGGCCAGTTCACCCGCATCGGCGGGCGCCAGCCCATCAAGGCCGACGTGCGGGTCGTGGCGGCGACGCATCAGGACCTGCGCGGACTGATCGCGGAGGGCGGCTTCCGAGAGGACCTCTTCTATCGCCTCAACGTGGTGCCGGTGCGCCTGCCGCCGCTGCGCGACCGGACCGAGGACGTGCCCGACCTCGCCCGCGCCTTCCTGCGCAAGGCCGAGGCCGAGGGCCTGCCGCGAAAGGGCGTCAGCCAGGAGGCGCTGGACGTCCTCAAGAGCCAGCCCTGGCCCGGCAACGTGCGCGAGCTCGAGAACCTGATGAAGCGTCTCGCCGCGCTCGTCTCCGACGACGTGATCGGCGTCGAGGACGTGGAGGCCGAACTCGCCGCGCGCCCGGTGCTCGCGCCGGAGGGACCCGAGCGCGGCGCCTCGCTCGGCGCCTCGGTCGAGGCGCATCTGCGCAACTACTTCCAGCTGCACGGCGAAGCGCTGCCCCCCTCGGGCCTCTACGACCGGATCCTGAAGGAGGTCGAGCTTCCGCTGATCGCGCTCACCCTCTCGGCGACCCGCGGCAACCAGCTCCGCGCCGCCGACCTCCTCGGCATCAACCGCAACACGCTCCGCAAGAAGATCCGGGAGCTTGACATCCCGGTCACGCGCGGCAAAACACTGATGTAGGAATGCCACAGCGACGTGGCGTGGCGGCGCCTGAGGTGGGCGCGGTCGCGAACGGCGCGCAGCAGGGGACGCGGCGGCGCCGAGGCGCGGCCGCGGGCCGGGGGTCCGATTGGCGCTGCCTGAGCTCCGCGACGCGCAAGGCCGGACCGGACCCGGCCGCTCCGGCGGCTGGATCCTCGGCGTCGACTGGCGCGGCCGCCTCGCCACGCTCGCCGCGCTCGTCGGCCTCGCCCTCGCCGCGCTGACCGCCTGGGCGCTCTCGGGCGCCGAGGAGGGACCGCGCGCCGACGGCGCGCTGCGGGGCCTGTTCCTCGCCGACATGGTCTACGTGCTGGTGATCGCCGGGCTCGTCACCTGGCGCGTCGCCGCGCTGATCGCCGCGCGCCGCGCCCGCTCCGCCGGCTCGCGCCTGCATCTGCGCCTGACGGCCGTGTTCGCGGCGATGGCGCTGGCGCCCACCGTCCTCGTCGCGGTCTTCGCCACGCTCACCGTCAGCTACGGCATCGAGGGATGGTTCTCTCGGCAGATCGGCTCGGTGGTGCGCAACTCCCTCGACACCGCCGAAGCCTACGAGGGCGAGCACCGCCGCCGCATCCGCGCCGAGATCCTCGCCATGGCGAACGACCTCAACCGCGCCGGCGAGCAGGGCGTCAGCGACGGCCAGCTCGGCGAGATCCTGCGCGCCCAGGCCCGCATCCGCGAGTTCCCGGAGGCCTACGTCTTCGATTCGAGCCGGGAGCTCCGGGCCCGCGGCGAATTCAGCTACCTGTTCAGCTTCACCCCCCCGACCGACGAGGCCATGACCCGCGCCCGCCAGGGCGAGGTCGTCGTCGTCTCCGACCGCGACGACGCCGAGATCCGCGCGCTGGTCTGGCTGGAGGCGTTCTTCGACTACTACCTCCTCGTCACCCGGCGGGTGGACGGAGAGGTGCTGCGCCTTCTCGACGAGACGCGCGAGACGGTCCAGCTCTACGAGCGGCTGGAGGACGACCGGGATTCGATCCTGCTCGAGTTCGCCGCGCTCTACGTCGGCTTCGCTCTCGCCGTCACGCTCGCGGCGGTCTGGGCCGGCCTCTGGTTCGCCGAACGCCTCGCCCGCCCCGTCGGCCGCCTCGCCGGCGCGGCCGAGCGCGTCGGCGCCGGCGACCTCGACGTGCGCGTGAAGGAGGAGCGCGGCGACGACGAGATCGCCGTCCTCGCCCGCGTCTTCAACCGCATGACCGAGCAGGTGAAGGGCCAGCGCGACGCCCTCGTCGCCATGAACGCCGAGACCGAGCGCCGCCGCCGCTTCATCGAGGCGGTGCTGGCCGGCGTCACCGCCGGGGTGGCGCGCCTCGACGCCGAGGGGCGGGTGGAGCTGCTGAACGACGCCGGCGCCGAGATGCTCGGCCTCTCGCAGGGCGAAGCCTCGGGCCGCCCGCTGGCCGAGATCGCGCCCTTCTTCGCCCCGCTCCTGACCCAGGCCGAGGCGCGGCGCTCCGGCCAGGCCGAGGACCGCGTGCACGGCCGCGCCGGCGGGCGCGAGCGCGACTTCCTCGCCCGCGCCGCGCGCACCGCAGGCGACTCCGGCGGCGGCTGGGTCGTCACCTTCGACGACATGACCGAGCTGGTGACCGCCCAGCGCATGGCCGCCTGGGCCGACATCGCGCGGCGCATCGCGCACGAGATCAAGAACCCCCTGACCCCGATCCAGCTCTCGGCCGAGCGCCTCAAGCGCAAGTTCTCCAAGGGCCTCGAAGGCGAGGATCTGCGCCGCTTCGAGGGCTACGCCGACATGATCGTGCGCCAGGCCGGCGACATCCGGCGCATGGTCGACGAGTTCAGCCGCTTCGCGCGCATGCCCGCGCCCGAACTCGGCGTGCACGACCTCGACGATCTCCTGCGCGAGGCCGTCATGCTCCAGCGCGCCGGCGAGGCCGAGGGCGTGCGCTTCGAGGTCCTGCCCCCCGAGGGGGAGGCGCACCCGATCCGCTGCGACCGCGGCCTGATCGGCCAGGCGCTCACCAACCTCCTGAAGAACGCGCGCGAGGCCGTGGAAGCGCGCCGCCAGACCGAGCCGGAGGCCGGCGCCGGGCGCGTCGCCGCCCAGCTCGCCTGGGGCTCGGAGACGGTGGAGATCCGCGTCATGGACGACGGCGTCGGCCTGCCGGAGACCGGCCGCGCCCGGCTGCTCGAACCTTACGTCACGACGCGCGACAAGGGCACCGGTCTCGGCCTCGCGATCACGCGCAAGATCGCCGAGGAGCATGGCGGCGGGCTGGCGCTCGACGACGCGCCGGCGGATTTCGCGGGAGGCCGCGGGGCCCTCGCGACGCTGACGCTGCCCGTGCCCCGAAGCGCCGGGGCCGAGCGGGAAATCAAGGAACAACAGGCGGGAGACAGGGATGGCTGACGTTCTGGTGGTCGACGACGAGGCGGACATCCGCGAGCTGGTCTGCGACATCCTCGGGGACGAGGGGCACGCGACGCGCACCGCGGCCGACGCCGACGGCGCCTTCCGCGCCGTCGAGGCGCGGCGGCCGGACCTGATCGTGCTCGACATCTGGCTGCAGGGCAGCCGCATGGACGGGATCGAGATCCTCAAGACCGTGCGGCGCAACCAGCCGGGCCTGCCGGTGGTCATCATCTCGGGCCACGGCAACATCGAGGTCGCCGTCGCCGCCGTGAAGCAGGGCGCGTACGACTTCATCGAGAAGCCCTTCACCACCGACCAGCTGATGCTCGTCGCCACCCGCGCGCTCGAGGCCTCGCGCCTCCGGCGCGAGAACGAGGCGCTGAAGCGCGCCGAATCCGCCCAGGCCGAGATCGTCGGCGAGAGCCACGCGGTCGTCTCCCTGCGCTCCAAGCTCGAGAAGGTGGCGCGCACCGCCTCGCGCGTCCTGCTCTCCGGCCCGCCCGGCTCGGGCAAGGAGGTCGCGGCGCGTTACGTGCACGCCCGCTCGGAGCGGGCCGAGCGGCCCTTCGTCGTGCTCAACGCCGCGGTGATCGAGCCGCCGATGATGGAGGAGGTCCTGTTCGGGCGGGAGCGCGAGGACGGCGGCGTCGTCCCCGGCCTCTTCGAGCGGGCGCACGGCGGCACCCTCTTCATCGACGAGGTGGCCGAGATGCCCCTCGGCACCCAGTCCAAGATCCTGCGCGTGCTGGTGGACCAGCGCTTCGTGCGCGTCGGCGGGGCCGAGCCGGTGCAGGTCGACGTCCGCGTGATCTCGGCCACCACGCGCGATCTCGAGGCGCTGATCGGCGCCGGCTCGTTCCGCGAGGACCTCTACCATCGCCTCTCGGTCGTGCCGCTGGAGACGCCCTCGCTCGCCGCCCGGCGCGACGACGTCCCCCTCCTCGCGGAGCATTTCCTGCGCCGCATCTCCGAGCGCGAGGGCCTCGCCTGGCGCCCCCTCGGGCCGGAGGCCGCGGCGCTGCTGCAGACCCAGGGCTGGCCCGGCAACGTCCGCCAGCTGCGCAACATGATGGAGCAGGTGCTGATCCTCGGGCAGGGCGAGGGCGAGATCGGGCCCGAGGAACTGCCCCTCGGCCCGGCCAGCGCCGGGGACGCCGCCGTCGGCCTGACCCCCTCGATGGCGATGCTGCCGCTGCGCGAGGCGCGCGAGCTGTTCGAGCGGGACTACCTGATCGCCCAGATCAACCGCTTCGGCGGGAACATCTCGCGAACAGCCGCCTTCGTCGGCATGGAGCGATCGGCCCTGCACCGCAAGCTCAAGAGCCTGGGCGTCACCACCACCAACCGCGGCGGCGCCCGCGTCGCGGTGGCCGGCGACGGCGAGGAGATCGAGGAGTGAGCGACACGCGCCGCCTCCGCCGCCTCCGTAGACTCCCTTCAAACCGTGCCGCGCCGGAACCTCCTCTTCGCGCTCGAACCGCGATCCGACCCTCGCCCATGAGTCCCTTCCGTCCCCTTGACGCCGCGCCGCCGGAGCCCTGCCCATGAAGTGGCTGAAACGCATCGCCCTCGGGCTCGCCGGGGTCCTCGTGCTGGTCGTCGCCGCGGCGGTCGGCTTCGTCGCCTGGCACTGGGCGCCCGACATCCCGCGCGCCGAACTCGAGGACCGCTGGGCCGGCCCCGCCTCGCGCTTCCTCGAGATCGACGGCATGGAGGTCCATGTCCGCGACGAGGGGCCGAAGGACGACGCCGCGCCGATCCTCCTGCTGCACGGCACCTCCGACAGCCTGCACGCCTGGGACGCCTGGGCCGAGGCTCTGGTCGCCGACGGCCGCCGCGTGATCCGATACGACCTGCCGGGCTTCGGCCTCACCGGCCCGCCGCCCTCCGGCGGCCTGCAGGCGGAGCGCTACCTCCGCGTCCATTTCGGCGTGATGGACGCGCTCGGAATCGAGCGGGCGATCATGGGCGGCAACTCCTTCGGCGGCCGCATCGCCTGGACCGCGGCGCTGGAGCGGCCGGAGCGCGCCGCCGGCCTGATCCTCGTCGCGGCCTCGGGCCTGCCGACCGAGCCGACGGAGGTGCCGCCGGGCTTCGCCCTCGCCGGGCTGCCGGGCGTCAAGGACGCCCTCCGCAACACCCTGCCGCGCTTCCTGATCCGCATGAGCCTCGAGAGCGTCTACGGCGACCCCTCCCGCGTCACCGAGGCCGAGGTCGACCGCTTCATGGCCATGACCCGCCGCGCCGGCAACCGCGACGTCGTGCTCGGCCGCGTGGAGTTCGGCGAGTTCGAGAACCTCTCCCACCGCCTGCCGGAGATCGCGGTCCCCGCGCTCGTCCTCTGGGGCGGCGAGGACAGGCTGATCCCGCCCGCCGCCGCCGAGCGCTTCGAGGCGGGCCTGCCGGACGCCGAGGCGGTGGTGATCGAGGGCCTCGGCCACGTCCCCCACACCGAGGGGCCGGAGCGCACGCTGGAGGCGGTGCGCGCCTGGCTGGCGCGCGCGGACCTCTAGGCCCGCTCGACGTAGCGCACGAGCTTGGAGCAGCCGAGCCGCGCGCGCCCGACCTCCGCGAAGCCGAGCGCCGCGTGGAAGCGGTCGGAGACCGGGTTCGGCGGCTCGGCGTTGATCTCGGCGCAGACCGGCCGTCCGCCGGCCGTCGCGAAAAGGTCCTCGTAGAGCCGCCGCGCCAGCCCGGTGCGCCGCGCCGCCGGCGCCGTGATGATCCGGTCGACGTAGAGGAAGCGCGCCCGCCGCGCCGCGAACCAGCGCCAGTTCGGCGTGTCCGGCCCCGCCGTCTCGTCGTAGGCCAGCAGCAGCGCCAGCGTCGCGCCGTCCGGCCCGCGGGGCGCCGCCGCGAAGGCCGCCGCCGCCAGCCGCGCCTCGAGCCCGGCCGCGTCCAGCGGTCCGGTCTCCGCCTCGTGCGCGGCGTTGAGCGCGAGCGCGCCCGCGCGGTCGATCTCCGGCCAGTGCGTCATTCGCCCCGCTTGCCCCGCGCCGCCCGCCGGCGCAAGCGCCCCGGTTGACGGGGCCCGCCCCCCGGCGCATCGTCGCCGCCGGCTCCGAGGGACGGCGGGACATGCGCATCATCATCTGCGGCGCGGGACAGGTCGGCTCTCAGATCGCCCGGCATCTCGCGCGCGACAGCGCCAACGACGTCACCATCGTCGATCGGGATCCGGCCCTCGTGCGCCGCGCCACCGAAAGCTACGACGTCAACGGCGTCACCGGCCACGCCTCGCGCCCGGACATCCTCGAGAAGGCCGGCGCGCGGGACGCCGAGATGCTGATCGCCGCGACCTTCGCGGACGAGGTGAACATGGTCGCCTGCCAGGTGGCCCACACCCTGTTCTCGGTCCCCAACAAGATCGCCCGCATCCGCGAGCAGGCCTATCTGCGCCCCGCCTACGCCGACCTGATGCAGCGCGAGCAGATGCCGATCGACGTGGTGATCTCGCCCGAGAAGGAGGTGGCCGAGGTCGCGCTCCGCCGCCTCAGGATGCCGGAGGCGTTCGACCTCGAGAACTTCCTCGACGGGCGCGTGCAGCTCGCCGCCACCCGTCTCGCCGCGGACTGCCCGGTGCTCAACACGCCGCTGCGCCAGCTCTCCGAGCTGTTCTCCACCCTCAAGGCCATCGTCGTCGCCTATCGCCGGGACGGGCGGCTGCAGGTCGCCATGCCCTCCGACCAGCTCTTCGCCGGGGACGACATCTACTTCGTCGCGGCGGCCGAGGACGTGAAGCGCACCCTCAGCCTCTTCGGCCGCGATTCCGAGCGCGCCTCGCGCGTCGTCATCGTCGGCGCCGGCAATGTCGGCCTCGAGGTCGCCCTCCGGCTGGAGGAGGATCCCGACCGCGTGCGCGTCAAGATGATCGAAGGCTCGCCGGAGAAGGCCGAGCGCGCGGCCGAGGCGCTGGAGCGCACCGTGGTGCTGCTCGGCGACGGGTTGGAGCCGTCGCTGCTGGAGGAGGCCTCGATCCGCGACGCCGACGCCATGCTCGCCCTCACCAACGACGACAAGACCAACCTGCTCGCCGCCGCGCGCGGCAAGCAGGCCGGCTGCCGCACCGCCGTCGCCCTCGCCAACGACCCCTCCTGGGACGAGGTCTCGGACCGTCTCGGGGTCGACGCGCTGATCGTGCCGCGCGCCGCCACCGTCTCCTCGATCCTGCGGCACGTGCGCAAGGGCCGGATCCGCGCCGTCTACTCCGTCGGCGACGGCGACGGCGAGGTGATCGAGGCGCAGGCCCTCGGCACCTCGCCCATCGCCGGCAAGCCCCTTCGCTCGGCGGGCTTTCCGGACGACGCCATCGTCGGGGCCGTGCTCGGGCGGGGCGGGCTGAAGATGCCGCGCGGCGACCTCGTGATCGAGGAGGGAGACCGCGTCGTCGTGTTCGCCCGACGCGACGCGGTGCGCGAGGTGGAGCGGCTGTTCCGCGTCTCCATCGAGTTCTTCGGCTGAGCCGGGGCAGGAGCCCGCCATGCGCGTCGCCGGCGTTCCCGTCTTCCTCTGGTTCGCCGCCTCCCTCGGCCTCGCGATGTGGCTGCCCGCCGGCTTCGGCCTGCTCGAGCGCGACTGGCGCTCGGCCCGGCTGTTCCTTTTCGCGGGCGCCTTCACGCTCTTCGCCGCCGCCGTGCTCGGCGTGGCGGCACGCCGGGCCGCGGCGCCCGGGCGCGGCGGCCGGGAGGAGCTGCTGACGCTCGTCGGCGTCTTCGCCGGCGGCCCGGTCTTCGCGGCGACGCCGATCCTGCTGCTGCGCCCGGATCTCGGTCCGTTCGCGGCCTGGTTCGAGGCGGCGGCCTCGCTCAGCACCACCGGCGCGACGCTCCTCGACGCCGCGCCGCGGGCGCTGCATCTCTGGCGCGGCCTGCTCGGCTGGATCGGCGGCTTCGCCACGCTCGTCGCCGTCGTCGCCGTGCTCGCCCCGCGGGAATTGACGGACCTTCCCGGCGCGCCGCCCGCGCGCGAGAGCGCGGCGCGCGTCGGCCGCGCGCTGGCGCTCGGGCCCGGCGGCCGGCGGACGGTCCGCGCGGCGGGAACCCTGCTCCCGGTCTATCTGGCCTTCACCGCCTTCCTCGTGGTGGCGCTGGAGGCGCTCGGCATGCCGGCCTTCGAGGCGCTGATGCTCGCCATGGGCGTCGTCTCCACCAGCGGCATCGGCCCGGGCACGACCGAACTCGCGATGGGCGGGGAGGCCGGGCGCGGCGTGGAATGGCTGCTGCTGCTGGCCCTCCTCGTCGCGGCGAACCGCCGGCATCACGCCTGGCGTCGCGGCTCCGCCGGGATCGCCGCCGGCGACGTGGCGGGGACGCGCCGCCGCGCCGTCGGGCTCGCCGCGCTCGCCGCCGACCCCGAGCTGAGGCTGACCGCCTTCGCCCTCGCCGCCGCCGTCGCCTGGCTCTGGGGGCCGGGCGCGCTCGCCGCGCCCGAGGGCCTCGCGGGGATCGAGGCGGGGCTCGTCGCCCTCTCGGGCACGCTGGTCACCGCGGTCAGCTTTCTCACCACCACCGGCTACGGCTCGGCCGACTGGGGGGCGGCGCTGGCCTGGTCGGGCCTCGGGCCGGGCTCGGCCGGGCCGCTCCTCGCCGGCCTCGCCACGCTCGGCGGCGGCGTGGCGACCACGGCGGGGGGCGTGAAGCTCTACCGGGCCTACGCGCTCTACCGCCACGGCATCGCCGAGCTGGCGCGCCTGCCGCATCCGCATCTCGTCGATTCCGCGCGCACCATGGGCGGCTCGATCCGGCGCAACGCCGTGGTCAACGCCTGGGTGGCGAGCATGCTCTATCTCGCCGCCCTCGGCGCGACGACGCTCGCGCTCGGCGCGGCGGGCCTGCCGCTCGACGGGGCGCTCGTCGCCGCGGCCGCCGCCCTCGCCAACTGCGGTCCGCTGCTGCCGGAGGCCGTCGGGACCGCCTGGGCCGACCTGCCGCCGCCCGCGCTGGCCTTCGCCGCGACGGCGATGATCCTCGGGCGGGTGGAACTGGTCGCCGCCGTCGCGCTGCTCAATCCGGGGTGGTGGGGTCGCTGACCGCCTGTTGCGATTCAGCTTCGCAGGTGCAGCATTCCGCGGCATGCCGTAAAATGGGTGGCAATCGACCCGGCCCGACCCCATCCTCCCGTGCACGGACCCAACGGCGCGCCGCAACGGCGCCGGCAACATAAGACTGAGGCGGACCCGCGATGGCTTCCGACAAGCAGAGTCTTCAGGACACGTTCCTGAACCACATCCGCAAGAACAAGGTCCCGGTGACGATCTTCCTGGTGAACGGCGTGAAGCTGCAGGGCGTGATCACCTGGTTCGACAACTTCTGCGTGCTCCTGCGCCGCGACGGGCAGAGCCAGCTCGTCTACAAGCACGCCATCTCCACCGTGATGCCCTCCCAACCGATTTCCCTTTACGAGCCGGAGGAGGCGGGCTAACGCCGGCGCAATGACCCGCGCCTTCGTCCTGCATCCGGACCTGAAGGCGCGCCCCCGGCCGGGGGCGCGCCTGCCCGAACGTGCGTTGGAGGAGGCCGTCGGCCTCGCCCGCGCCATCGACCTCGAGATCGTCGGCGCGGAGGTCGTGCCCCTCCCGAGGCCCGACCCCGGCCGTCTCCTCGGCTCGGGCAAGGTCGAGGCGCTCGGCGAACGCATCGCGGAGGCGGAGGTCGAGCTCGTCGTCGTCGACGGCCCCCTCACCCCCGTCCAGCAGCGCAACCTCGAGCGCGCCTGGAAGGTCAAGATCCTCGACCGAACCGGCCTGATCCTCGAGATCTTCGGCGAGCGCGCCGCGACCCGCGAGGGCGTCCTGCAGGTGGAGCTCGCGGCCCTCGAATACGCCAGGACCCGGCTGGTGCGCTCCTGGACCCATCTCGAGCGCCAGCGCGGCGGGCTCGGCTTCGTCGGCGGCCCCGGCGAGACCCAGATCGAGGCCGACCGCCGCGCCATCTCCGAGCGCATCAAGCAGATCGAGCGCCGCCTCGAAGGCGTCGCCAGGACGCGCGACCTGCATCGCGCCGCCCGCGCCAAGGTGCCCTATCCGGTGATCGCCCTCGTCGGCTACACCAACGCCGGCAAGTCCACGCTGTTCAACCGCCTCACCCGCGCCGACGTGAAGGCCGAGGACATGCTCTTCGCCACGCTCGACCCCACCATGCGGGAGATCCGGCTCCCGACCGGGCGCAAGGCGATCCTCTCGGACACCGTCGGCTTCGTCTCGGACCTGCCGACCCAGCTGGTCGCCGCCTTCCGCGCGACGCTGGAGGAGGTGCTCGCCGCCGACGTGATCGTGCATGTCCGCGACATGAGCCACCCCGACGCCGAGATGCAGGCCGAGGACGTGCTCTCCGTGCTCGCCGATCTCGGCGTCGACGAGGTCCGCCGCGAGCGCATGATCGAGGCGCGCAACAAGATCGACCGGCTGGAGCCCGAGGCCCGCGCCGCGCTCCTGAACGAGACCGCGCGGCGGAACGACGCCGTCGCCGTCTCGGCGCTGACGGGGCAGGGA
>DATFKM010000204.1:0-3230 GCA_035268645.1 Paracoccaceae bacterium
CCGCGCCTCGATCCGTTCCGCCGCCGCCTTC
The DNA here is from genome assembly GCA_035268645.1 of Paracoccaceae bacterium. Taxonomy (GTDB): domain Bacteria; phylum Pseudomonadota; class Alphaproteobacteria; order Rhodobacterales; family Rhodobacteraceae; genus Albimonas. Next base: position 32 of record DATFKM010000204.1, read on the forward strand.
GCCGAGGGCGTCGAAGTTCGCCGGGTCGTTCCGGCAGAGCGCCGTGGCCCGGGGGACCATCGCCCGCGAGATGCAGCCGCGCGCGAGGGCGTCCTCCACCTTGCGCCCGACGTCCTGCTCGGCGCGGGCCGCGGCGCCGGCGTGACGCTCCGCCATCAGCTCGCGCATCGCGGCGACGGGCACGAAGCGGGCCGGGTCGGGCCGCTCGCGCAGCCGGGCGACGGCGGCGAGCGCATCGGCCTCGCCGGCGCCTTCGCCGAGGCCGAGGGCGGTGCGGAGACGCTCGGCGATCGGGGCGGCGGCGCCGCCGGGCATGTCGGGATCGGGCGCGTCGGTCATGGCGACGGGCTCCTGTCGGTTCAGGGCGGCGAGGCGGAGGTTCGGGTGATGCACGAGGCCCGCGCTCGGCGGCGCCAGCACCTCGCCCGTGCGCCGGTCGCAGTGGAACTCGGGGCTCAGGAAGCGATGCTCGCGCGCCGCGACCATCGCCCGCCCGCGCTCGGTCCGGTCGATGCGCGCCCAGAGCATCGCGTCCCCGACCTTCAGCTCGGTGATCCAGCCGGCGGCGGGCGCCGCGCGGCCGGTCTGGCGGGCCGAGGCGCCGGCGTGCTCCACGGGGAGCGGATGGCCGCGACGCGCGAAGTCCGCGATCACGGCGTCCGGGCGCGTCAGGCGAAAGCGCCGCCCGTCGCGGCCGGCGATCTCGCCGAGGGGCATGAGCTGCGCCCATCGCCCCGCCTCGCCCGGCGCCGGCGGCGGCGCGGCGTGACGGGCGACGGGACGGGCGGCGGCGCGCGGCGCGGTCACGAAGCGCCTCGGCCGTCCGGATACGGCGACACGACGAGCTTCGCCGTGTCCGTCCAGGGGGTCGTCGCGCCGGCGTCGCCGTTCTCCGAGTTCGGCAGCTTGCGGCCGGCCTCCTCGAGCGACGGCGGCGCCGCCAGCGTGTCGGGACGCACGCCGAGAAGCCGCCCCGTGTCGCCGCGCAGCCCCGTCATGGTCGCGCGGGCGGCGGCGTAGTCGGCCGCGTCCGGCGCCGCCTGCGAGCCGAAGGCGAGCCGCCGGAGGCCGAACCGCGCGTCGACGCGCGCCCGGACGCCGTAGAGGAACTCGTCGGTCATGAAGACCTGGACGTCCTGGAGGTTGTCCGCATCCGGAACGCGTGGGGCTCGCGCTCCTGCCGGACGAGGGGCTTCAGGCCGCGCGACGTGTCCAGCGGACACCAGGCGGGCTCGGCGCCCGTCTGCACGTTGGAGACGGTGATCGCGGCGCCGGCCTTGTCGGTGGAGGGATGCAGCTCCGAGAGGAAGGGCCGCCCGTCGTAGCGGGTCTCCACGAAGCCGCCGGCGAGCAGCTCGAAGATCGGCTCGTCCGGGCGCCGCTTGGCGAGCCGGCCCATCTCGGTGAACATCGGCTTGAAGATGCCGAGCCGGTCGTCGGAGAAGTCGTCGCGCCTGACGCCGACGGTGCTCTCGCACTTGCGGTCGGCGATGTCGAAGCCGAAGGCTTCGAGGCTCTTCGCCGGAGAGCCGGTCGCGCATCCGCGGGAACTGACCGAGCCGGCCATGCCGCTCGTCGCGCCCGCCGCCCGTCACCGTCATGGCGAGGTCGGGGTGGAACACCGGCCCTGCATGAAGGCGGTGGTGCAGAGCGTCTTGAAGCCCTTGAAGGCGAGCTCGACGTTCGCCTCGTCGACGACGGTCATGGCGTTCCTCTCTCCTGAAGGAGACCTTCGGCCCCGGAGGCGGGCCTTGTGCTTGCTGACGGCCCGCAGGCTGCCTGCGCGGCCTCCGCCGCGTCGGCGAGCGGGCGGCCGGCTTCGAGCCGTCGCAGGACGACGACGCGGCGGCGGGCGGCGGCGGAGGCCGGGCCGAGCGGCACGCGCAGACGCCCGCCGCCCATGCGCTCCCGCAGCCCTCGGGCGACGCGCGGCCCGACGGCGCGATCCAGCGCCGTCCCGCGCACGTCCCGCGAGGGGATGTTCCGCTCCCGCCCGCCGAAGGCCCCGACGAACCTCCGAAGGGCGCGAGCGCCGAAGGCCGCCTCCATGGCTTCGAGCCGGTCGGGAAGCTCCACGCCCAGGCGCCGGAGGTCGGCGCAGGTGGGGACGTCCCTCATGGTCGGAAGCGGCTTCGGCATGACGGGGACGCTGCACGTCCCCTGTCCGCGTTCCTGCCCCGAACGGAGCCGGGGGCGGCGACGGGCGCGCGCGGACGGGATGTGCGGGCCGGGGCGTCGGCCCGGCGACGAACCCGGAGGCTGCCCGCGAGGCGGGTCCCGGATGTCGATGCGCTCCGCCGACGGAGCGACGCTCGCGCCTCCCGGGGCGGGTTTCAAGGAGGCGCGCGGCGCTTCGGCGGCGCCCGCCGCCCGGAACCCCGATCAAGAATCGCGGAGACCCGGTTGATTTTCCCGGAGCGGATTTTCGAGGGATGCGGCTGCGGAAAGGGAAAGCGCCGCTCGCGGTCCTCTCGGCGCCTCTCGGGGCATGGTCGCGGAGGGCGCGCTCAGGCCCGCCGCCGCACGCCGTCGCGCGCCGCCATCGCCTTCAGGCCGGGGATCGCCTTCGCGGCGCCCCCGGCCGTCAGGAAGCGGAGGCTCTCGACATGGCAGGTCCGCGCGATCCAGCGGTCCAGCGCCCGCGCGTCGTCGGCGCCGGACCGGTCGCGCCACAGGCCCCGGATCATGCGGATCCGAGCCTCGCTCGCCATGCCGCGCCGGGCGCCGCAGGCGCCGCCGTGCGGCCGGAAGCCGAGCCGGCGGAACTCCGGCAGGACCGCCTCGAAGCCCTCGGCCGAGAGGCTCTTCGAGCTGGCGACGCCCGCGGCGCGGTGCAGGACGGCGCGCCAGTCCTCTTCGGAGAGGCGTTCGGCGTGACCGCGGCGCCGCCGCTCGACCTCCTCGAAGGCTGCGCCGACAGCGAGGGCGGGCTTCGCGACGTGGTGAACACGCTGCGCCGGGCGTGGGAGATCGCCTTCGCCCATGGACGCCCCGTCGCGCATGAGGACGTGGCGGCGGCGGTGGTCGACCGGGCGCCGCCGGACGACGCGACGGCGGGAGGGCGCTGAGATGGGTCTCGAACGGATGGCGCAGGCTTGGCGCGAGACGGAGTGCGCGACGGCGGAGGGCCGGCGGCTTCAGGCGGAGATCGTGGCGGGGTTCCAAGGAGCAGGAGCGGCGGATGCGCGCGTTGATGAGG
>DATFKM010000205.1:0-2175 GCA_035268645.1 Paracoccaceae bacterium
TCGTCATGCGCTCAGCGCGCCGAGAGACCGTGCGGCAGAGATGCAGATGCGCGGCGAGCGGCGAGCCCCCCGGCAGGATGAAGCTGCGAAGCGGCTCAAGCGCGGCGTTCATCGTGTCGATCTCGCGTTCCAGCCGCTCCACCTGGCTTTCGACGATGCGCAGCGGCGGATGCGCCGCCTCGGCGTCCTTGTGCAGGTCCGGCGTGCAGAGGTCGGCGCCGAGGTCGAAGAGGTCGTTCTGGATGCGCGCCAGCGCGCCGTCCAGCTCCCCCTCCGCATGCAGCCGGGCGAGGCCGACCGTGGCGTTGGTCTCGTCCACCGTGCCGTAGGCGGTGACCCGCACCGAATGCTTCGCGACCCGCGCGCCGTTGCCGAGGGCGGTCTCGCCGTCGTCTCCGGTGCGCGTGTAGATCTTGTTCAGGACGACCACTATTCGTTCCCCAGAACCCAGACGGCCAGCAGGATCAGCACCACGGCCGCCGCTTGGGCGATGATGCGGGCCTGCATGATCTTGTTGGCGTATTTGCGGTTGAACTCGCCGCCCTTGGCGAAGGAGCCCACCCCGAACAGGAGTATGGCCAGCACCGCAAGGCAGGCGATCAGCGCGACGACGAGCACGACTTGTCCCATGTGCGCGGACCTAGTGCGCCGCTGGCGGGTTGACCAGCGGTCCGCTCACACGTCGCCCCGGAACAGCCGGTCGAGCGCCCGCGTCGGCAGCGCCCGCACCGCCCCCGCCACCATCCAGGCCGCGGGCGTGACGAGATACCGCGCCCTCGGCCGCCGCGACTCCAGCGCATGGATCAGGGCGTGGTCGGTCGCCGCCGTCGTGCGCTCGTACCAGGCGAGGCGGGGCGGGTCCGCGGCGGTCAGCCGCGGCATGATCTTCTCGTCCCAGGCGCGGCGCCAGGCGCTGGCTTCGGGATCCACGAAGTCCCGCAGCCGCGCCAGCGAGCGCTCGCGGAACGGCGTCCTCACCGGCCCCGGCTCGACGACGGAGACGGACCAGTCCCCGCCCGGCCGCTCCTCGGCGCCCAGTTCGCGCCGGAGCGCGTCGGCCCAGGCCTCCAGCGCGTATTTCGAGATGTTGTAGGGCCCGCGATAGCGCAGGCTCAGCAACCCGAACACCGAGGAGACCGCGACGATCCGCCCGCCCCCCGCCGCGCGCATCGCCGGCATCAGCCTGCGCTGCAGATCGTGCGGGCCGAGGAGGTTGGCGGCAAGCACCGTGGCCATCGCCTCGCGGCTGACGTCCTCCAGCGGCGCCGGCAGCGCGAAGGCGCCGTTGTGGATCACCGCGTCGATCCGCCCGTCCGTGATCTCCAGCGCCCGCGCCGCCCCGGCGGCGACCGAGTCCGGATCCTCGTGGTCGAGCGGATAGGCGTCGAAGCCCTCCGCCGCCAGGCCCGCGACGTCCGCCTCCCGCCGCGGCGCGGCCAGCACCCGCCAGCCCCTGGCCTTCAGCGCCCGCGCCGCCGACCGCCCGATCCCCGAGCCCGCGCCCGTGATCAGGACGGCGCGCGTCATCCCTCGATGGCCGCGAGGTCCGCCACCTTCAGCGTCGCCTTGCGCAGACGGTTCAGCAGGTTCAGCCGGTTGCGCCGCACGACCTCGTTCTCGGCGTTGACGACGACCTCGTCGAAGAAGGCGTCCACCGGCCCGCGGAGATCCGCAAGCGCCCGCATCGCCGCCTCGAAGTCCTCGCGCGCCAGCGCGGCGTCGAGCGCCGCCTCCGCCGCGTCGAGGGCGGCGAAGAGCGCCTTCTCCGACTCCGCCTCCGCGAACTTCGGATCGGCGCCGAACGAGTATTCGACGCCGTCCTTCGCCTCCTCCGCCGCGAGGATGTTCGCCGCGCGTCGATACCCCGTCAGCAGGTTCTCCCCGTCCTCGGTGCCGAGGAAGGCCTGCAGGGCGCGCACGCGAGCGACGAGGAGGACGAGGTCGTCCTGGTCCGGGCCGAAGCAGGCGGCGACGACGTCGTGGCGGATGCCTTCTGCGCGGAGATGGACCTTGAGGCGGTCAGCGAGGAAGGCGAGGAGGTCGCTGCCCGTATCGCTGATGTCGAAAATGAACTCATCAAGCTGCTCTGTTGTCTTACCTTCAGTAAAAGTCGCCCAACGGTATACGCCCGAAATAGATTGAGCAGCAACGAGCCGATCTTCATCAAGTTTGTCC
>DATFKM010000206.1:0-5423 GCA_035268645.1 Paracoccaceae bacterium
GAGGATCCCTGGACGATGACGCCGGGTCCGGCCGCGACGGCGCTCTCCGCGGTCTTCGGCCTCGTGCGCGCCGGCACGCCGGTCGAGCGCGGCGGCCGCCGGGTCGGGCGGCCCCGGGCCTTCGCCGCCCGTGCGCCGGACGTCACCTCCCCCCCCGAGGACGGAGCCGCCGCCGGGAGCGGCGGCGAGCCCGACACGATGATCGGCGCCGGCGTCCGGCCGAGCGGCGCCCGAGGCGCGCCGCGGCCCGGCCGAGCATGCCGGGCCGCTCATCGGCCGCCGTCCTGCGCGGCGCGGCGGCGGAAATGGAGGCCGGCGGCCGGCGCGAGGAACACGAGCAGCTTCCAGGCGTTGAAGCCGCTCTCGAAGGCGAGCTTGGAGTCGCGCCCGGTCAGCGCCGCCACCGCTTCGGCGACGCCGAGGGTCACGAGGAAGCCGAGGCCGAGCGCCACCGCCGCGGCGAGGAGGATGCCGAGGCCCGTCGGCATCCTGGGCACGATCAGCCGCGGCACGAGGAGGCCGAGCGGGATCAGAAGCGCGAGGCAGATCACCAGGGTCATCTGAGCAGGTACTCCGTCGCGCCGCCCTCGTTCCAGTAGAGCCGCAGGCGCCCGCGGCCGATGGCGGCCCGGGCGCAGCGCGCGGCCCGGGCGTCCCCGCGCCGCAGCACGCGGCACATGCGGTCCTCGAACCAGTCCCAGGAGCCGGCGTAGCGCGCGCCCCCGATCACGGCCACGAGGCCGCCGTCGGCGCGGGCGCGGAACCGCTCGCTGCCGTCGGCGCTGACGAGATCGCGCCCGACGACGATGGCCGCGAAGCGCTCGGCGTCGCCGATGCGCGAGAAGCTCTGCGCGCCGGCCGGCCCGCCGGCCGCGGCCGCCGCGACGAGCGCGGCCCCGAGGACGGCGCGCCGGCGCGTCACAGCGGCCCCATGACCTTGCCGTTGAAGCCCCAGACCTCGCGCCGGCCGGCATAGGGCACGAGGCGAACCTCGCGCGTCTGGCCCGGCTCGAAGCGCACGGCGGTGCCGGCGGGCACGTCGAGGCGCATGCCGCGCGCCGCGTCGCGGTCGAAGGCGAGGCCGGCGTTGCTCTCTGCGAAATGGTAGTGCGAGCCGACCTGGACCGGGCGGTCGCCGGTGTTGGCGACCTCCAGCGTCAGGACTTCGCGCCCGGCGTTCAGCTCGATCTCGCCCTCGGCGGGGAAGAGCTCCCCGGGGATCACCTGAGCCACCTCCAGGCGGCGACGGCCGCGAGCGCGGCAAGGGCGCCGAGGACGGCGATCTCCAGCCCGTGGGGATGGGCGTGGCCGTTCGGGCCGGCATGCGCGAGCGCGGCGGCGGGGGCGAGGAGGGCCGGCAGGGCGGCGAGGATGCGGGTCATGGGGATCCTTTCGGGTTCGGAGGAGGTCAGGACGCGGTCCGGCACGGCGCCGTCGCGGCACGGAGCGCCAGCGCGGCGAGCGCCAGCAGCGGCAGAGCGACGGGCGCCGTGGCGATCAGATGCTCGCCCAGATCGTCGTGATGGGCGAAGGCCGCCCCCGGAAGCGCCGCGACGAGCGCCGCGCAGGCCATGATCCGCATGTCTCTCTCCCTTGCGTGGCGGCGCCGCGCGCCGCCGTTGCCGTTCGATGCTCGGCGCCGCGCGGCGCGGTTCCTTCAGTCCCCCGCCCCGGTCGCGGCCAGCGCGGCCTCGAGCCGCGCCGCCGCGGCGTCGAACGCCGCCTCCAGCGTCGGGTCGACGCCGCGGCAGCCCTCCGCCACCGCCCGCGCCCAGTCGAGATAGGCGCGCCGGCGCTCCGGCGGCCAGGGCGGCGGGTCGGTCGCCAGCGCGGTCAGGTTGGAGGCCTTGTCGGCCAGCTTGAGCCGGCGGGCCGAGGGGGTCAGGCGCGGCGCCTTCTCCACCTGCAGGCGCTTGCGCTCGGCCTTGGGCAGCGAGCCGTCGTCGGTCACCTCGGCGACGATGCCGGCCACGACCGGGCCGAAGCGCTCGGCCAGCGCCGCCGAGGTCACGTCGCAGTCCTCCACCACGTCGTGCAGCACGGCGGCGACGGCGAGCGCCTCGTCCTCCGGCCGCGCCGCGGCGAGGCGGGCGGCGACGTCGAGCACGTGGTTGACGTAGGGGTCCGCCGCGGCGCCCTTGCGGGTCTGGGCGCGGTGGGCCTCGGCGGCGAAGGCCGCGGCCTCGGCGAAGCGGGCGAGGGCGGTCACCGGATCGGGTGGTGCACGGTGACGAGCTTGGTGCCGTCCGGGAAGGTCGCCTCGACCTGCACCTCGGAGATCATCTCCGGCACCCCCTCCATGCACTGATCGCGGGCGATCACGCCGGCGCCGGCCTCCATCAGGTCGGCGACCGAGCGGCCGTCGCGCGCGCCCTCCACCACGTAGTCGGTGATCAGCGCGATGGCCTCGGGGTGGTTCAGCTTCACCCCGCGCGCGAGGCGCCCACGCGCGACCATCGCGGCGACCGAGACCAGGAGCTTGTCCTTCTCCCGCGGCGTCAGGTTCATGGCTCGGCCCCTCTCTCAGATCGTCCAGACGCGCGGCAGCGGATCGCCGCGCAGATATTCCAGCGCCGGGGCCAGCGCCCGGCGCAGCGCCAGACCGTCGCGCGCGCGCAGCCGCGCCAGCAGCATGCCGTTCCAGGCGGAGGCCCCGCCCTCGGCGCCCTCGAGATCCGCGAGGCGCTCGCGCAGACCGTCGCGCATCGCCTCGGCCTCCGGCGCGACGAGGAGGAGCGTCGCGAGCGCGCCGGCCCCGCCGAGCGCCGCCCGGCCGCCGAGCGCGGCCATCTCGCCCACGAGGCGCAGCCCGTCCGCCCAGGCGAGGCGGCCGCCGCGGCGCACCCGCCACTGGTCGCGATGGGCGAGGCTGCGCACCGTCTCGCCGGAGGCGCGCCGGCCGATCACCACCGGCTCCACCGCGAGGAGGCGCGCGTCCTCGGCCATCTCGACCTCGACGCGGCGCGAGAGCGCGGCGCCGTCGTAGAGGATCGTCTCCTGCGGCAGCCAGTCGAGCGCGGCGCCGGGGCCGAGCGCGAGGTGCGTGGCGACGCGCGCCGGCTCCTCGTCGAGGGCGCGGTAGCCGCGCTCGGCCGCCTGCGTGGCGACGGAGAGGCGGGCGCCGGCGCCGACCTCGACCCGCCAGTCGAAGCGGTCGCCGCCCGCGAGGCCGCCGGCGGTGTTCAGGATCACCGCCTCCATGCGACCGAAGGTGCGCGGCAGGAAGCACTTGGCCGAGCCCTGCTGGCGCAGCGCCACGAGGCGCGCGCCCGCCGGCGCCGGCGCGGCCGCGACGCCGAGGCGCACGGCGCCGCGGGCGCGGGCCAGGCGGGGCGCCGTCGCGGCGGCGCGGCTCGTCTCGGCGGGGGCGGTGTCCAGCATCGACCTCCTCGGGCGCTTCGGCACGGCCGGCACGATGGCGCGGCCGGCGCCCCCGCGCAAGACCGCCCGCCGGAGGGGCGCCGATCCGGACGGCCCGCGCCCGCCGGCGCCTCGAAAACGGGCGCCGGCGCCGCTTCGGCGCCCCCGAAGCCGCCGCTTGGCTCGCCGCGCGCGCGCCCATAAGGTCCGCCGACGCGCGCGGCCGAGTCGGCGCCCGCGCGCGGCGCCTCAAAGCGCCCCGCGCGGCCCGGCCCTGCCGGAACCGCGCGCCCCCTCACCGCCTCGGCCGCCGACCGGCCCAAGGACCGCGCCGCATGTTCAACAGCCTTCTCGGGATGGTCTCGTCCGACATGGCGATCGACCTCGGGACCGCGAACACCCTGGTCTACGTCAAGGGCCGGGGCATCGTCCTGAACGAGCCCTCCGTCGTCGCCTTCGCCGTGAAGAACGGCCGCAAGGAGGTGCTGGCCGTGGGCGAGGACGCCAAGCTGATGCTCGGGCGCACGCCCGGCTCGATCCAGGCGATCCGGCCGATGCGCGACGGCGTCATCGCCGATTTCGACGTGGCCGAGGAGATGATCAAGCACTTCATCCGCAAGGTGCATCGGCGCGGCAGCTTCGCGAGCCCGAAGATCATCGTCTGCGTGCCCTACGGCGCCACCCCGGTCGAGGAGCGCGCGATCCGCGAGAGCGTGCTCTCGGCCGGCGCCCGCAAGGCCGCGCTGATCCCCGAGCCGATCGCGGCGGCCATCGGCGCCGGCATGCCGATCACCGAGGCGACGGGCAACATGGTCGTCGACATCGGCGGCGGCACCACCGAGGTCGCGGTGCTCAGCCTCGGGGACATCGTCTACGCCCGCTCGATCCGCGTCGGCGGCGACAAGATGGACGAGGCGATCATCGCGTTCCTGCGCCGCCAGCAGAACATCCTGATCGGCGAATCGACGGCCGAGCGCATCAAGACCACCATCGGCACCGCGCGGATGCCGGACGACGGGCGCGGCCGCTCCATGGAGATCCGCGGGCGCGACCTGCTCAACGGCGTGCCGAAGGAGATCGAGGTGACGCAGGGCCAGATCGCCGAGGCGCTGGCCGAACCCGTCATGCAGATCAAGGAGGCGGTGATGAGCGCGCTCGAGGCCACCCCGCCCGACCTCGCCGCCGACATCGTCGACCGCGGCGTGATGCTGACGGGGGGCGGCGCCCTTCTCGGCGATCTCGACCTCGCGCTCCGCGAGCAGACCGGCCTCGCCATCACCGTGGCGGAGGAGCCGCTGTCCTGCGTCGCGCTCGGCACCGGCAAGGCGCTGGAGCACGAGAAGGACCTGATCCACATCCTCAACTACGACCGCTGAGGCGCGCGCCCCGCGGTTGACCGCCGGGGGCGCCGCCCCCACCCTTCCGGGACGCGCATGCGACCGGACGCCCGAGACGGACCGAGAGAGGCCGATGCCACAGGACGGCGGCAGGGACGGGGCCGAGAGGCCGGCCCGAACGCTCCGGCGCATCCTGCTGGCGGCCCTGTCGCTGGCGTTGCTCGCGACCTTCGCGCTCTGGCGGATCGACAATCCGCGGGTCGAGCGGGTGCGCATGACCATCGTCGACGCCCTGCACCCGGCGGTGGAGACCGCGGCCCGGCCGCTCGGCTTCGTGGCGGAGATGGCGGCGGACTTCGAGAACTTCGTGAACGTCTACGAGCAGAACGAGGAGCTTCGGCGCGAGATCCAGCGCCTCGCCGCCTGGCGCGCCGCGGCGCAGCGGCTGGAGCAGGAGAACGCGCGCCTGCGCGCCCTCAACAACGTGCGCCTGCCCCCTTCGCTCGGCTTCGTCACCGGCGAGGTGATCGCGGATTCCGGGGGGCCGTTCCTGCAGACCGGGCTGGTCAACGTCGGCTGGCGCGACGGGGTGCAGGACGGCGCGGCGGTGATGGACGGGGCCGGGCTCGCGGGGCGGGTCGTGGGCCTCGGCCGGCGCGCGGCGCGGGTGCTGCACGTCACCGACTACTCCTCGCGCATCCCGGTGCTGATCCGCCCCTCGGGCCG
>DATFKM010000207.1:0-7231 GCA_035268645.1 Paracoccaceae bacterium
CCGCCGGCATGCGGAGGCCGCTGCGGATGCCCAGCGGCCCCGTCTCCCCCCACCGTGCCGATCGGGATCCGCCGGACGATCTCCCTCGCGACGAGGTCGATGGCGGTGAGCGTGCCGTACGGGGGCTCATGGCAGGTGCGCCGAGCGGCGACATGGGGTTGGAGCGCATCGTGCCGCAGGGCGCTCCCTCCTGCGGGGCGAGCCCGCTGTGCGCGCCGGTCTCGCCGCTCACCGCGTCGGCCGGAACGAGTGCGATCCGGTGCGCGATGCGCACGTGCTTCTCGATCATCAGGCCGCGCCTCGTCCGCGACGGCGCTGTCCCGGGTCATGCCGCCGAAGAACCCCGGCCAGATCAGCGCGCGGCGCGTGGTCAGCGGCGTGAAGTCACCGGCGTAGTCGTTCCGGTGGAACGCGATGCGGCAGTATAGCCGGTCCAACGGCATGGTCCCCCGGATCCGCCGCTCGGATGGCGGTTCGGTCCCGATCGGGGGCGGGCCGTCCGCCGGATAGGGCTTAGTGGGCGAGAGGACGTCCGCCTCCGGCTTGAAGATCGGCGCGTCGCGTTCCTCGACCTCGTGCATGGGCGTCCCGTCGCGGCCGCCAAGCAGGAAGGTCTGGCCGCGCTTCGTCAGCTGGATCAGGGCGGGCACGGAGCCGCCTTCGGGGTTCGGCAGGTTCGCGAAGATCGGCTGGGACGGCACGTCGTGGTCCCGGCTGCCGCGATGCCCGGTCCGGAAGCCCCAGCGCAGCCGGCCTGTCGCGACGTGGGGGACGACGATCGACGAGCTGAAGGCGCCGGCCGATGCGAGGCGCGGCGTCTTGTGGTCCTCTCGGCTTCCCGAAGGCGGATCGCCGAGACCGAAACGCCACGCGACCTCGAGCCGGCCCGCGTTCGCGGCGGTGATCTGGTCGAGGGGCCCGCCACGCGTGGCGTGGGACGTGCGGCCGTACTGCGACCAGTCGACGCCGGCCGCCATCGTCTCGGGCGCCAGGGCTGGCGACGACGCCGGGGGGACAGTCATGTCGGACGACGTTCTGCGGCCTGAACATGCCTTGTAACAAGCCCGCCAGGGCAAGCGGCAGACCATCGGGACGGAGCGGACTTCCGAACGTCCGGAGCGTCCAACCGGGCGACGACGACTTGGTTCCAAGGGTTCCCACCGAACTCCATTTCGTCCGACACCGTGGGTCAGGCGGGGGCGCGACCTCGCCTTCGACGGGCGAGCCTCACCGCTTCGAGTCATCTGAGGGCCTCTTCGTGCAACCGACGGACGGCTTTCCGGCGGCTGTCGTCACGGGCGTCCACGGCGCGGCGCGACAAGCGACGCCCGTCGGGCGCTGTCGGCCGTCAGCCCATCGAGACCGCTCTCCTCGAAGCGCTGCCGGGCCTGTCCCAGGATGGCGGGGTCGACGCCCCAGATGCGGGCCGCGTCCCGCAGTCCGAGCCCTTCGTGGAGCGAAGCCAGCGCGAGGATGACGCCCCTGAGCCTCGCGTCGGCGCATGCCCTCGCGGCGGCGGAGAGATCGGCGACGACGCCGTCGTCTCGAAGGGGTTCGGCTTGGTCCATCGCTTTCACTTCGCTGGGCTCTAGAGAACCGTCCGGCGGCGCGGTCTTCGCTGAACGCGTTCGTCTCGACCGTCGTCGGCGGCCGGTGTCGTTCGCCGCCCCGCCTCCGGCCGCACGCGCGCACTCGGCGGCCGGAGCGGTCAGGCGCGGCGCCGTCAGGCCGCCTTCATCTCGTCGGACGGAGCGTCGGTCGAATCCGGCGCGGCCAGAACGCCCGCCCAGATCAGACCGCCGAGCGCCGCTCCCACCAGCGGGGCGACCCAGAACACCCAGAGTTGGCCGAGCGCGCCCGTCTCGGCGAAGAGGGCCACGGCGGTGGACCGCGCCGGATTGACCGAGGTGTTCGTCACCGGAATGGAGATCAGGTGGATCAGCGTCAGCCCGAGGCCGATCGCGATCGGCGCGAAGCCGGCCGGCGCCTTGGGCGAGGTCGCGCCGAGGATGATGACCAGGAACCCGGCGGTCAGGATCACTTCGATCAGCAGTGCCGCCATCAGTCCGTAGCCGCCCGGCGAAAGCGCGCCGAACCCGTTGGAGGCGAAGCCCCCGGCCGTCCAGCCCGGCGCACCGGATGCGACGGCGTAGAGGAGGACCGCGGCGACGAGCCCGCCGACGACCTGCGCGATCCAGTAGAGCGGCATCTCGGACCAGGCGAAGCGGCCGCCGATCGCGAGGCCGAGAGACACGGCCGGGTTGAAGTGGCCGCCGGAGATGTGGCCGACCGCGTAGGCCATCGTCAGGACCGTGAGGCCGAAGGCGAGCGAGACGCCCACGAAGCCGATGCCCAGTTCGGGAAAGCCGGCGGCGAGGACGGCACTGCCGCAACCGCCGAATACGAGCCAGAAGGTGCCGAAGGCTTCGGCTGCGAGTTTCTTGACCATCTCGGTCTTTTCATCCTTTCCCTCGAGTCTCGGACCATCCGAGGCGCTGCGAGACGGCGCGGTACGCCACGCCTTCGAGTCCAAGCCGCCGCCTCGCAGCTTGACTTTACGGAATCCCGAAGTGCCATTTGTCCATATTCGGACAGAAGGAGACGCTTGGGGATGAAACCTGCGGTCGGCGCCGTCTCCTTCGTCCTGAGGGTCGGTTGGCTCTCACGGCTTCCGCTGCCGCTGCGATCCGCGCTGCTCGACGTCGCATGGGTCCGGAACTACTCCGCCGGCGAAACGCTCTACGCCGGCGGCGATCCGTCCGGCGGTCTCTACGGGCTCGAGTCGGGCTGTCTCGCCCTCGAGGGGGTTCAATCGGACAGCCCGCCGCAGAAGAGCTTTCTGGTGCATCCGGGCGCCTGGATCGGCGAAGGACCCGTCTGCGGATTGGAGACGCGCATGATCGGCGCCTCTGCGACCAGGGCCAGCGCGGTCGTCGCCATCGAGGTCGCCGCGTGCCGACGCGTCGCCGCGCGCGCGCCGGATCTCTGGCGCCACATCGCGCTCCTCTCTCTGAGAAACCACGCCCGCACCATCGGCCTCGCCCAGGATCTGATGCTGCGCGGCAGCCGAGAGCGTCTCGCCGCCCTGCTGGCGCGACTTGCCGGACTGCGCGACGCGCATCCCCCCGTGCCGCTCGTGATCGACGCGACCCAGGGCGAGATCGCCGCGATCGCGAACCTGTCGCGCAGCGTCGTCTCGTCGCTGCTGCTCAAGATGGAACTCGACGGTCTCGTCCGGCTGCGGAGGGCGAGCGTGGAGATCCTCGACGTCGAACGGCTGCTCGCCACGCGGGAAGCGGCGGCAGGCGCCGAACGGTCCTGGAAAACATGGTCGTGAGACGTCGAGCGGCAGGCCGAGACGAAGTTCGCGTGTTCCTTTGCGCCCCTCACGTCGCCTGTCGGCGCGTTCGCACAAGGACGCCGGACGCCGCGCGTTCCCATGTCCGTGCGCCGGCTCGGGCAATGTCACTCCAAGAGACGCGCCTTGGAAGCGTTCGTGTCGATGGCTGACTTGGACGCGGCTCCCAAGCCGTCGCAAAGATGATCGCCGTCCCCTGCGCCGATCATCGAGCCGGGCGGGAACGACGCCCCCGATGCCGGCCGAGCCGAGGAAGAGCCGGTGCGTGACGTGCGGGCTGGGAGTTCGACGATCCCCGCCGCCCGTCCGCGACCGACACATGTTGCGCGACTTCGGCTCCGGCGCTTCGCGCGCCCGCCGTCCCGGCGCTCCGCATGATTCGGCTCCGCATCAGGATCCCGCGCGCGTGGGCCTTGGCGTCGAGCGCGACGGAAGGCGCGGACAAGCGCCCGCCCGACTGAGGAGAGGCGAGGAGGGCGACGAGGCTGCGGCGACCGCGCTCTCCGCGGCGTGGCCGGTCCGATGGGCCGCCACCGGTCGTCCGGCCGCGCTGCGCCGAACCCCTCGGCCTGCGGCGCCGGCGCCGCAGGCCGAGGGGCGCGCGGCCTGCGGCACGTCGGCGGGGATTGTGCCGGCGGCGGAGAGGGCGAGGATGCCTGAGCCGTGTTCGCGCCGGGCCCGTCGCGGCGGGCCGGGCGGTTCCGAGTCCGCTCCTGCGGGGGCCCGTGGAGGATGACCTCGCATGTCTCAGCCCGACCCGGCGCGCCAGCGCGTCATCACGCTCTCCGTCGACGTGTTCGTCACGCTGCTGATCGTGGCGGCCTTCCTGTTCTACAGCTTCCGGCTGGTGGCGCCCTTCGTGCCTATGCTGATCTGGGCGGTGATCCTGGCGGTCGCGATCGCCCCCGTGCACGCCTGGCTCGCAGGCCGGCTCGGCGGTGGCGGGCGGGCCGCTCTAGCGATCGGGACGCTCGGACTGCTGCTCGTCTTCGGGCCGACGGTCGTCGTGGTGCGGGAGGTGATCGCGTCCTTCGGAGAGCTCTCGGCGCTGCTCTCCGACGGCGACCTTCGGGTCCCGCCGCCGCCCGAGGGCGTGGCCGACTGGCCGCTGCTCGGCCGCGCGCTCGAGGCGCAATGGACCGCGGCGAACGAGAACCTGCGAGAGTTCTCCAGCCGTTACGCCGAGGAGATACGGTCCGTGTCCGGGCGCCTGCTTGGCGTCGGCGGCGGGCTCCTCGCGGGCGTCCTGCAGTTCGCGCTGTCGGTGATCTTCGCCGCCGTGTTCCTCGCGAACGGCCCGGCGCTGGCCGGCTGGCTCGACCGGATCGCGGCTCGCGTCTCGGCTCGCGGGCGGGTGATGATGGAGATGGGCGTGCGGACGGTGCGCAACGTCTCCCGCGGGGTGCTGGGCGTGGCGATCGTGCAGGGCGGCCTCGGGGCCGTCGGCATCGTGGCGGCGGGGCTCCCCTTCGCCGGCTTCCTCGCCGCGGCGCTGGTGATGTCGTGCGTCGTGCAGGTGCCGGCCCTGATCGTCCTGCCGCTGATCGGCTACGCCTGGTGGGCGGAGCCGACGCTGTACGCGGCGCTGTTCACGGCCTACATGATCCCAGTGATGCTGATCGACAACGTCCTGAAGCCCATGCTGATGGCGCGCGGCCTCACCACGCCGATGCCGGTGATCCTGCTGGGCGTGATCGGAGGCACGCTGACCGGGGGGCTCGTCGGCCTCTTCGTCGGGCCGGTGGTGCTCGCTCTGTTCTACGAGATGCTGGAGAGCTGGCTGGACTACGATCGGGACCCCGCGACCGGCGCCGCGGCGGACGAGGCGGTGCCTGGCGGCTGACCGACCGCGCGGCGCCCCGCGCCGGGGCTTTCTGCTGGCGCTGGCGGTGCTGACGATGGTCCTGCGGCCGGCGCTGCAAGGGGGGGGGCGCGGCGGGGCGCGTCGGTCCTGCTGGCGCTCGCCTGCGCGAGGACGGCGGCGCTGGCGCGCTCGCGCGGGGCCGTGCGGTCGATCGGCGTCGGTGTTCCGTCGGCGTGGCTGGCGCTGTCGGCGGCGGAGCTTTCCGGCGGGCCGCTTCTGGCCGCGGCCTCCACCGCCGCCGCCTTCGCGCTCACGGCGATCATGGTCCGGCCGATCGTCGAGACCCTGGTGCGGGAACGGGAGGCGAGCGCGGACACGCTGGCGGGCGCTGTCTTCGGCTACCTGATCATCGCGCGCGCCTTCGCGCAGGCGCACGGCGGGATTGAGGCGCTCTCGCCGGGGTCCTATGCCGGACCCGCACCGCTTCTGGGTTCGGACCTTCTCCATTTCAGCCTCGTGACGCTGACGACGCTCGGCTACCGTGACGTGCGGCCGGTTTCGCCCGCAGCGCGGCTGCCGGCTGGGGCGGAGGCGGTGATCGGCGTCCTCTACGTCGCGGTGCTGATCGGGCGGGTGGTCGCCGCGGTCAGCGCGACCGCCACCGCCGGCTCGTCATGCAACGCGGTCAGGACCGCGGCGGCTGCAGCGGCCGCCCCGCCCAAGGCGTTGCCGATCACAGAGGTGACGGAGAAGCGCAGCGACTCCGCCAGCCCCGGCTGGCGGAGCATGGTCGCCGTGGTCATCAGCACGACGAAGGCCGGCACGCCCCCCGCCGTCAGCCAGAGATGCAGGGGCAGCAGCACCGCGAGCGCGAGGCTCGCGCGCCGGGCGGCCGCGCGGGGCGCGCCGGCGGCGTCGGCTGGCGGCGGGGGCGCGCCGACCGGGCGCGGGAAGAGGGCGTGGGCGAGATAGACCAGCGCCAGCGCGGTGGCGAAGGCGGGCGCCAGCCCCGGAGCGATCCTGGCGGCGAGGCCCATGGAGGTGGCCGCCAGCCCGCCGACCACCATCGTCAGCGCCATCACGCTCAGCGGTGCGGGCGGTGGCGTGAAGACCATCGCGAAGCACCGGAGATAGAGGAGCCCCCGTGCCGATGGCGTAGAGACCCTGAGTCCCCAACGTGGCCGCCGAGACCAGCCAGACCGCCGCGGAGGCAGCCGCAGCCAAGCCGCCGAGCATCGCCACCAGCCGAGCCCCCGGCGGACCCGGCAGGGGGCGAGGAGCTGCACCGCGATCAGCGGCGCGAGCGACGGCAGGGCCGCGCCCCACAGCGCCTCGACCGAAAGTCCCAGCGCCGCGGCGAGCGCGAGGCGCAGGGCCCCGTGCAGGACCTCCCGCCCCCTCGGGAGACATATGTCAGCAGCGCGATCAGCCGAATGCGCGCCCGGGCGATGGCGGTCATCACCGTGACGCCGCCGGCATGGACGAACAAGGCGGCGCAGGAACCGCGGCGGACGCCGCGGGGCAGGCAGGGGCCGATCTCCTTTGACGACCGACTTGAGCCGCTTGCGGATACGACCCTGCGCGCCATCGACGCCGCGCTCGGCGCCCGTCCCGACGTCGGCGCGAATCTGCGCGCAGCGCCGGCGTTGTCGCCCGCCGGAGGCTCCGTCGACGCGCAATCCGCGGCCGGATCAGGCGCTGCTCACCGCCGGGATCTTCGCCTACCTCGCCATCGCGGGCTGGCTTCCGCTCCGGCCTCGGCGCGACGCAGCGTCAGGCAGTGCGGCGACCATCAGCCGCCTGGCGCAAGAGACTTCCCTCCGAACGTGTCCGACGCGGACTGCGCTGTCCGGGTTGACGGCGCGGCCGTCGCGACGCCGACGGCGCGCCAGGGTCAGGCGGCGAACGCGGCCGAGTTTTCACCGCTCGACGAGACGGTGCGACGGCACGGCGATCGTCGTCGCGACGCACGACACCGACCCGGCCGAGAACCGGTTGTCGCGACGGCTGCATGTCTCGGCGCTCGACGTTTCGGATACGGACCGTCCGCGCCGCAAGGCGGCCGTGGC
>DATFKM010000208.1:0-3982 GCA_035268645.1 Paracoccaceae bacterium
GGCCGATCACGGCGCGGAGTTCAGGCTCGGCGATGGAGAAGGAGAGGTCGTCGATCGCCTTGAAGCCGTCGAACGAGACCGAGACGCCGGAGACTTCGAGCAGGGCGCTCATTCCTCGGCCTCCCGCTCGCGCAGCGCGCCCTGGTCGGGGCCGAGATCGGCGCCGTGGCGATCCGGATGGCGACGTTCGGCGATCAGGTCCACGAGCCCGCCGAGGCCGCTCGGCGCGAACAGGGTGACGGCGACGAAGCCGAGCCCGAGCAGCACGGTCCACCAGTCGGTCCAGCGGATCTCGTAGACGCCGAGATCGATGTCGGGCGCGGCGCCGCCGGTGAACCAGGTCGAGACGAGCGAGACGAAAGCCGCCCCGATCACGGCGCCATAGAGCCGCCCGCGTCCGCCGATGGCGACCCAGACCGCGAGATAGATGGAGGCGATGGGCGCGAGCTCCGCCGGGTTGATGATGCCGGCCTGCGGATAGTAGAGCGCGCCCGCGATGGCGGCGATCACGGCCGAGAGGGTGAAGACGGTCAGCTTGAACGCCTCCACCGGATAGCCGAGGAAGCGCACGCGCGCCTCGTCGTCGCGGATCGCGCGGATCACCGAGCCGAACTTGCCGGAGACGACCCAGGCCGCGAGCAGGTAGCCGAGGCCGAGCGCGAGCGCGGAGGCCCACAGGAACAGGACCGAGAGCGTGGACTGCGGCACAGCCTCGAGATGGGGGACGTTCTGAAGGCCGGAAAGGCCGTTGTTGCCGCGCAGCCCGCTGTCGTTCTGAAACAGCCAGAGCGAGAGCGCGAGCGTCATCGCCTGGGTCAGGATCGAGAGGTAGACGCCGGTGACGCGGCTGCGGAAGGCGAGCCAGCCGAAGACGAGCGCGATGAGGCCCGGAACCAGCACCACGAGGGCGAGCTGGGCGGGGAGCGAATGCGCGAAGGCCCAGACCGGCGGCAGCTCGGAGGCGCCGACGACGCCGAAGATCTGGCTCGCGACGCCCTCCGAGATCTCCTCCGGCGTCGGGGGCAGCGGGGCGTTGGCGAGGCTGTCCACCACGATGAGACGCGTGCGCTCGTACATCAGCCACATGCCGATCATGTAGCCGCCGAGGCCGAAGAACGCGAAGTGCCCGAGGCTGAGGATGCCGGTGTAGCCCCAGACGAGGTCCATCGCGAGGGCGACGAGGCAGAGGCAGAGCGTCTTGCCGAGGGTCTTCACGAAGGAGGTGGAGATCAGGCCGAGCCCGAAGCCTTCGGAGAGGATCGTGGCGCCGAGGGTGAAGAGCGCGAGCAGCGCGAGGAACCCCAGCACGCTCGGATGGCGCGTCACGAAGGGGCGGCGGCGGGCGCCCGGGAGGGCGGCGGCGTCGGTCATCTCAGGCCTCCGCCGCGCGGCCGCGGAGCGCGAAGATGCCGCGCGGGCGGAACTGGATGAAGAGGATGACGAACAGGATCATCCAGGTCTGCGCGGCGAGCGTGTTGGAGGGGTTCAGCCACTCGATGCCTTTCTGCAGGACCCCTATCAGCGCCGCGCCCGCCAGCGTGCCCCAGACGTTGCCGACGCCGCCGACGACGACGGTCATGAAGCTCTGCACGATGTAGCCCTGCCCGAGCTCGGAGGTGACCTGCGCGTAGAGGCCGATGGCGACGCCGGCGATTCCCGCGATGCCGGAGCCGAGGCCGAAGGTCAGCATGTTGATGCGGTCCGGGTTGATGCCCATCGAGCCGGCCATGCGGGGGTTCTGCGTGACCGCGCGGACCTCCAGCCCGAGGCGGGTTCGGTTCAGCACGAAGAGCAGCAGCGAGAGGATCGCCAGCGCCAGCACGAAGATCGCGATGCGGATGTAGCTGATCGCGATGACGTCGTCGAGGACGAGGGCGCCGCCGAGCCAGTCCGGCGAGGTGAGGGGGCGGGCCTGCGTGCCGAACACGTTCTTGGCGATCTGCTGGAGCGCGATGGAGATTCCGAAGGTGGCGAGCAGCGTCTCGAGCGGACGGTGGTAGAGCCAGCGGATCACCAGTCGCTCCATCGCGACGCCGGCGCCGAAGGTGACGGCGAAGGCGAGCGGCAGCGCGATCAGGATCGAGAGCGTGTGGTCGGGCACGAAGAGCTGCACGACGTAGCCGGTGTAGGCGCCCATCATGATGAACTCGCCGTGGGCCATGTTGATCACGCCCATCACGCCGAAGGTGATGGCGAGGCCGATGGCGGCGAGGAAGTAGATCGAGGCGAGGGAGATGGCGTCGAGCGCGAGGTCGGCGGCCTGGCTGAGCGCGAGGGCGAGCTCGATGGAGGCGAGCGTCTCCTCGGCGGCGCCGGTCACGGCGGGCGAGGCGAGGCGGTAGACCTCGAAGAAGCGGTGGGCGGAGAGGGCGGCCTCGATCTCGGCGCGGGTCGAGGCGAGGGGGGCGGCGCCGGCCTCGGCCAGCGTGAGATAGGCGGCCTCGCGCGCGGCCTCGGTGTCCAGCCTGGAGAGGGGGACGCCGGCCACGGCGCCGTCGGCGAGGGCGGCGACGAGGGCGTCGTCGCGGGCCTTTCGGTCGATGGGCGGCGGCAGGGCGCCGGCCGCCACGAGCATGTCGACGGCCTCGGCCTCCGGAAAGCCGGAATCGCCGGGGCGGATGCGGCGGGCGACGTTTCCGTCGGGCTCCGGCCCTTCGGTGACGGCGCGGGTGACGGCGAGCAGCGGGTTGAGGGTGGCGCGCACGTCGACCCCGGTGTCGCCGGCGAAGCTCTCGATCGCGGCGACGCGCGCGGCCTCGTCCGGATCGAAGGCGATGGTCAGCAGCCGCCCGGCGCGTTCGGCACGGGCGCGGAGCGCGGGCTCGTCCTCCACGTCGATCATGGCGCGGAGGGCGGAAAGATGGCTCTCCTCCGGGCTGCGCTCGATCTGCGAGAGGGCCTCGGCGCGCTCGGCGGGGTCGGGGTCGCGCAGGCGGAACACCACGAGGGCGGATCGGATCAGGCCGCGGATGCCGCTGTTGGGCTTGAGCTGATCGAAGCCGTCCTCGCGGGCCGTGCCGATCGCCTCGCCGCCGGCGACGTCGAAGAGGCGCAGCAGGTCCTCGCCCTCGGCGTCCTCGCCCGCCTCCTCGGCGAACACGAAGCGGCCGTCGGCCTCGCGGATCCACATCTCCTTGGCCGCCCATCGCTCCAGCACCGAACGCGCGGCGGGAAGGCCGCTGGCGGCGAGCGCGTCGACCGCCGGGCCGATGCTGCGCCGGGAGCTCTCCTCGATGATCCCCCGGTGCTCCTGCAGGAGCGTCTGGATCGGCGCGGCGGCGTCCTCGGCCGGGACGGCGAGGACCGTGGCCGCCCAGAGGAGGGCGGCGAGAAGGGGTCGGAGGCGCCTCATGCGGATCGGTCTCTCCCGAAAGGGCGGGCGGCGGCGGTCCGCCGCCCGCGTCCGGCGTCAGTAGTTGGACTTGATCTGAACGCAGGTCTCGGTCTCGGTGTTGTACATGCCGCAGCTCTTGTCCTTCCAGTCGGAGATCAGGACGGCGGACTCCGGCAGATGGTCGGTCCAGGCGTCGCCGGGCACCTCCTCGGTCTGGGAGATCACGTCGAACTGGCCGTCGGCCTGGATCTCGCCGATCAGCACGGGCTTGGCGAGGTGGTGGTTCGGCAGCATCACCGCGGTGCCGCCGGTGAGGTTGGGGACCTCCTGGCCGTACATGGCCTGACGCACGGCGTCGACGTCCGTGGTGCCGGCCTGCTCGACGGCGTTCACCCACATGTTGAAGCCGATGTAGTGCGCTTCCATCGGATCATTCGTCACGCGCTTCGGGTTTTTGGTGAAAGCGCGCCACTTTTTGATGAAGGCTGAATTCGCCTCGTTTTCGACAGACTGAAAATAGTTCCACGCGGCGAGATGTCCGACCAGGTTCGACGTGTCGATACCGGCCAATTCTTCTTCGCCGACCGAAAAGGCGACGACCGGAATTTCAGTCGCCTCGATGCCCTGGTTCGCGAGTTCCTTGTAGAA
>DATFKM010000209.1:0-3170 GCA_035268645.1 Paracoccaceae bacterium
GGCGACCTACGCGGCAGGCGCATCGGCATCCCGTCGGAATACCGCATGGACGGCATGCCGGCCGAGATCGAGGCGCTCTGGTCGAAGGGCGCAGAGATGCTGAAGGACGCCGGCGCCGAGATCGTCGAGATCACGCTGCCCCACACCAAATACGCCCTGCCGGCCTACTACGTCATCGCGCCGGCCGAGGCGTCCTCCAACCTCGCCCGCTACGACGGCGTGCGCTACGGCCGTCGCGCCGCGCTCGGCGCCGAGGACGGGGTGGTCGACCTCTACGAGAAGACCCGGGCCGAGGGCTTCGGCGCCGAGGTCCGGCGCCGCGTGATGATCGGCGCCTACGTTCTCTCGGCCGGCTACTACGACGCCTACTACCTTCGCGCGCAGAAGGTCCGCACCCTGATCAAGCGCGACTTCGACGCGGCCTTCGAGGCCGGGGTGGACGCCATCCTCACCCCCGCCACGCCCAGCGCCGCCTTCGGCCTCGGCGACATGGCGGAGGCGGACCCGGTGAAGATGTATCTCAACGACGTCTTCACCGTGACGGTGAACCTCGCGGGCCTGCCCGGCATCGCCGTCCCCGCGGGCCTCGACGCGCAGGGTCTTCCCCTCGGCCTCCAGCTCGTCGGCAGGCCCTGGGGCGAGGCCGAACTGCTCGACGCGGCCTACGCCCTCGAACGCGCCGCCGGCTTCGACGCCAAGCCCGACCGCTGGTGGTGAGCCTCAGCCGGTGGAGCTCCCGCGCGGCGACGCCCCCTTGCGGGGGGCGCCGCCGCCATGGGCCCGGCGGCGCGGCGGGGGTCCTGCGGACCCGTCGCCGCGCCGCGGGCGCCGCGAGATCATGCGGAGAGCCCGGCCGCGTCCGTCCTTTCGCCCGGCCTTCGCCGCTCCGCCCTCGGCCCAAGACACGCGCACGGCACGGCCCAAGGCGCGGTCCCCGGGCGCGTCGGGGGTGGGCGGGCGGGCCGCGCGCCCGGGGACCGCGCCGCGCGCCTCACGCCGCGCCCAGCGCCGCCTCGAGCGCGCCCTTCGCGTCCCGCCCCAGGATCCAGGCCTCCTCGCGCTCGGCCTCGTCCAGCCCGGCGCCCTGCAATCCCGGCGGCGGACCGAACAGCGGAGCGAGGCCCCCCGCCGCATCCAGCGCCGCAAAGGCGTCGGCCAACACCCGCACCTGCGCCCTGTCCAGGATCTCCCGCCCGTCACGCCGGGCCGGGTCGGCGCCGCGCCGCGCCGCGACCGCCCGGGCCAGCATCGAGGGATATATTTCCGCCAGGACGGCGGGCGCATCCCCGGCGCTCCAGCCCGTCTCGAACGGCCACACCGCCACGCGCCCGGCCAGCCTCGGATCGGCCCGAAGCCGCGCCAGCGAGGGCAGGCCGAGCAACACCTGGCTCCCGACCGAGCCCGCATAGGCCAGCTGCCAGCAGGTCTTCGCTCCGGATTCCCGCACCTCGACATGCCGCCGCTCGGGCGGCCAGCCGAGCGCGTCCCGCCCCGGAGAACGCCAGTCCCCCTTGCGCTCCGAGACGCCCGGCGCCCAGACGCTCCGCGGTCGCCCCCAGAAAGGCCCCTCGCCTGGCCAGAGGGCGTTGAGCCGCGCCGCCACCGCGTAGCGGTCGTTGCGGTTGTCCACCCCGTCCGTGACGGCCGCGGCCAGCCAGTCCCAGACCGCGAGCGCCGCAGGCCGCCCGGTGACTCTCGCCGCGGCGCCGCGCGGCCAGCCAAAGGGAAAGTCGAACCCCGCCAGCACGCGCCGTCCGGCGGCGAGTTCCATCGCCATCCGTCCGGCGAGCCAGTCCGTCGCCTCCGCCCTTCCGCGGAAATAGCGCGGCGCCTCGGCGCCGGCTGCGCCGGCCGCGCCGACCCAGATCGCGTCCGCCGACGGCCGCGCAGGGGACCGCGCCGATCGCGCCGACCAGTCCACGATCAGAACCAGATCGAACCGCCGCCCGCTCATCGCCTCCTCACGATCCGTCAAAGCTCGCCGCATTCACGGCCGCAGAGGTTGACGCGACGGGGGACCGGACCGCCAATGGGGGCCGATCGTCCGAGGGACGGGTACGCCCCGCCCCCGCCATTTCGATCGCGTCGCCGATGTCACCGCGTCTCCCCGATCCGGCCTGGAAGGTCCCGATGCGCTCCACCCGCCCAGCCGCGACGCTCGCCGCCATGACGCCGCCCGCCCCGGCCGCTCCGCGACGGGCACGCCGCTTCGCGAGCGCCCTCGCGCCGAGCCCGGCAGGCGCATGATGACCCGTTCCAGGTCCCCCGCAAGCCCGAGGCCGCTGCCGGACAGCGCCGGCGCACCGCGCCACGCCGAGGACACCGTCGATCGCGTCCGCCTGGCCGAACTGCACGCCCTGCTGGATCGCGCCGGTCCCCCGCCGGCGCCGGGCGAGGCGCTGCCCCCGCTCTGGCACGCCCCGCTGTTCCGACCCTCCGCGCGACCCTCCGAGCTCGGCGAGGACGGCGCGCCGCGCTGCGACGGTCTGCTGCCGGACACCGGGCTGCCGCGCCGGCGCCGCGGCGGCGGCCGGCTCGAGTTCATCGCTCCGCTGCGCGTCGGCGAGCCGACCTCCCGCCTCAGCGTGCTGCAGAACGTCGCGCTGCGTGAAGGCGCGACCTCGCCGATCGCCGTCGTGACCCTCCGCCACGAGATCTCCGGCCGCGAGGGTCCGGCGATCCGCGAGGAGGAGGACCTCGTGTTCCGTTCCGCCCTCGAAGCGGAGGCGCCGCCGCTTCCCAAGCCTCCGATGCGCGACGATCGGCCCGCCTTCAGCCGGGAGATGACGCTGGACCCGGTGACGGTGACGCGTTTCTGCGCGCTGACCGGCGACACCCACCGCATCCATCGGGACGCCGCCTGGGCCGAGGCGGAGGAGGGGCGCCCCGGCCTTCTCGCGCCCTCCGCCCTGCTGGCGCTGCTGCTGGCCGAGCTGATGCGCGACAACATGCGCCGCAAGCCGCGCAGCTTCGAGTGGCGCGTCGCGGCCCATCCGCGCGTCGGAGAGACCGTGCGGCTCTGCGGGCGCGGCTTCGGTCCCTCGGCCGACCTCTGGATCGTCGACGCCGAGGGGCGTCTGGTGATGGAGGCGCGCGCCGCGCTCGGCTGAGCGGGGCGCCGCACCCGCACGCCGGCGGTCCGCCGTCGCCTCCCGCAGGGCGGCCGAACC
>DATFKM010000210.1:0-4110 GCA_035268645.1 Paracoccaceae bacterium
CGGCCCCACCCGCTCGCCCAGCAGCGGGACCGAGAGGGCGGTGATGATGATCGGCGC
Organism: Paracoccaceae bacterium; assembly: GCA_035268645.1. Classification (GTDB taxonomy): domain Bacteria; phylum Pseudomonadota; class Alphaproteobacteria; order Rhodobacterales; family Rhodobacteraceae; genus Albimonas. Next base: position 58 of record DATFKM010000210.1, read on the forward strand.
CGCGAAGATCAGCGCCGTCGCCTGCGCCAGCGGCAACAGGCCGAGCGCGGCGAAGTAGAACCAGACGCCGGCCAGCATGGTCAGGCCGCGGACCGCGTGCAGGCCGGGCCGCCGGGTGGTCAGCGCCCGAGGCCCGTGCAGGACGAGCGCCGCCGCCGCGATCATCGGCACCGCGATCAGGTTGCGCAGGAACAGGATCTGCACCGGATCGTGCCGCTCGGTCAGCAGCTTGGCGATGGCGTCGTTCAGCGTCAGGAACGCGAGCCCCGCGCAGATCGCGAGGATCCCGCGCGGGACGTCGTTCGGCGTCGCGCCGTCCTCGTTCATCCTCGGCTCCGCCTGCGGTCCGCCCGCCGGTCGGCTAGCAGATGCTCCGGGCGGTGACGAGGCCGGGGGCCCTCGGGTCCCGGCTCCGGCGGCGATCCGGCGGGCGCGGCCTTGCAGGCGGGGGGAACGCGTGTATGGTCGCGCCCCGTCATGCAGGCCGCGAAACAGCTCCCCTACGCGGAGATCCACGAGATCTTCCGCCGCTTCGAGGCGCGCGAGCCCGAGCCCAAGGGCGAGCTCGAGCACAGCAGCGCCTTCACCCTGCTCGTGGCCGTCGCGCTGTCGGCGCAGGCGACCGACAAGGGGGTGAACAAGGCGACGCGGCGCCTGTTCGAGGACGCCGCGACGCCCGAGGGGATGATCGAGCTGGGCGAGGAGGGCATCGTCGAGCGGATCCGGACCATAGGCCTGTTCCGCAACAAGGCGAAGAACGTCCTGAAGCTCTCGCAGCAGCTGATCGACGAGTTCGAGGGGGAGGTCCCCTCCTCCCGCGCCGCGCTGGAGAGCCTGCCCGGCGTCGGTCGCAAGACCGCGAACGTGGTGCTCAACATGTGGTTCGGTCAGCCCGCGCAGGCGGTCGACACCCACGTCTTCCGCGTCGGCAACCGGACCGGGATCGCGCCCGGCAAGGACCCGCTGGCGGTGGAGCGCGCCATCGAGGACCACGTTCCGGCCGAGTTCCAGCGCCACGCCCACCACTGGCTGATCCTGCACGGGCGCTACGTCTGCGTCGCGAGGACGCCGAAATGCCCGGACTGCGCGATCCGGGACCTCTGCCGCTACCCCGACAAGACCGAGCCGGAGGCGCCCAAGCGCGGACGCGCCGCCGCCGAGTCCGAAAAGGAGAACCCATGAGCGCCAAGACCTACGACGTCGTCGGCATCGGCAACGCCATCGTCGACGTGCTGGGCCGCGTCGAGGACCGCTTCCTCGAGGAGAACGGCATCCAGAAGGGGATCATGCAGCTGATCGACGCCGAGCGCGCCATCGACCTCTACGGCCGCATGGGCCCCGCGCACGAGATCTCGGGCGGCTCGGCGGCGAACACCATCGCCGGGCTCGGCATGCTGGGGGCCAAGGCGGCCTATGTCGGCAAGGTCAAGGACGACCAGCTCGGCGCGATCTTCGCGCACGACATCCGCGCCCTCGGCGTCGGCTTCGACGTGCCGCCGGCGCCGAAGAGCATGGACGGCGACGAGACCGGGCGCTGCATGGTCCTGGTGACGCCGGACGGCGAGCGTTCGATGAACACCTATCTCGGCGTCTCGGGCGCGCTGACGCCCGACGACATCGACGAGGCGCTGATGGCCGACGCCAAGTGGGTCTATCTGGAGGGCTACCGCTTCGACGGCTTCGAGAGCCAGGAGGCGTTCCGCAAGGCGATCGCCGCCGCGAAGGGCGCGGGAGGCAAGGTCGCGATCACCCTCTCCGACCCGTTCTGCATCGAGCGCCATCGGAGCCTGTTCCGTCAGATGTGCATCGAGGAGATCGACCTCCTCTTCGCCAACGAGCACGAGCTGGTCTCGCTCTACGAGACCGGGACGCTCGAGGAGGCGATGGAGATGGCGCGCAAGGAGATCGAGATCGTGGCGGTCACCGTCGGCCCGGCCGGCGCGCACGTCCTCAACGGCGAGGAGACCGTGAACGTCCCCGCGGCGCCGATGGAGCGGGTCGACGCGACGGGGGCGGGGGACCTCTTCGCGGCGGGCTTCCTCTACGGCCTGACGCAGGGCAAGGACCTGCAGACCTGCGGCACCATGGGCTGCGTCGCGGCGGGCGAGGTGATCTCGCATATCGGCGCGCGGCCGGAGGAGGATCTGAAGTCGCTCTTCGCCCGCTTCGGCCTGCACTGAGCGGGCCGGCTTCCGGACGCCCCGAGCGCCGCCTTCGGCGGCGCCGGCCCGCCCTCCGGCCGCGCCCGTCTCCGGTCCTCGGCGGCGGGCGGGACGATGCGCCACGACCGGACGGGGCCGGGCGGCCCCTTCGTGAGCGGGCGGGGGCGCCCCGCCGGCGGCGCGTTGCGCCCGGGCGGGCCGACCTCTAGGGTCGGGATCGTGCAACGCGGCGGGGACGGCATGCTCGGCGGCAGGCGGATTCTCCTCATCGTCGGCGGCGGGATCGCCGCCTACAAGACGCTCGACCTCGTGCGGAAGCTGCGCGCCGAGGGGGCCTCGGTCACGCCCGTGCTGACCCGCGCCGGGGCGGAGTTCGTGACGCCGCTCTCGCTCTCGGCCCTCTGCGGGGTGAAGGTCTTCTCCGACCTCTGGGACCTCACCGACGAGGCGGAGATGGGGCACATCCGGCTCTCCCGCTCGGCCGATCTCGTGGCGGTCGCGCCCGCGACGGCCGATCTGATGGCGAAGATGGCGGGCGGGCACGCGGACGATCTCGCCTCGACGCTCCTGATGGCGACCGACAAGCGCGTGCTGCTCGCCCCCGCCATGAACGTGCGGATGTGGGAGCATCCCTCGACCCGCCGGAACCTCGCGACGCTGGCCGGCGACGGCGTGCTGAGCGTCGGGCCGAACAGCGGCGACATGGCCTGCGGCGAATACGGGCCGGGCCGGATGGCGGAGCCGGCGGAGATCCTGGAGGCGATCCGCGCCGCCCTCGGCGCCGGTCCGCTCGCCGGGCGGCGGGCGCTCGTCACCTCCGGCCCGACGCACGAGCCGATCGATCCGGTACGCTACATCGCCAACCGCTCCTCCGGCGCGCAGGGCTCGGCCGTCGCGGCGGCGCTGCGCGATCTCGGCGCCGCCGTCACCTTCGTCACCGGCCCCGCGGACGCGCCCCGCCCCGCGGGCGTCGAGGTGGTGGAGGTCGAGACCGCGGCCGAGATGCTTTCCGCGGTGGAGCGCGCCCTGCCCGAGGCGGGGCCGCCCGCCGACGTCGCCGTCTTCGCCGCCGCGGTGGCCGACTGGCGCATCGCCTCGGCCTCCGCCTCGAAGCTCAAGAAGGCCGCCGGCGCGCTGCCGAGCCTGAAGTTCGCGGAGAACCCCGACATTCTCGCCACGATCGCCCGCCGCGGACGCGGCCGCCCCCGCCTCGTGGTGGGGTTCGCAGCGGAGACCGACGACGTCGAGGCGCACGCGACCGCGAAGCGCGGCCGCAAGGGCTGCGACTGGATCGTCGCCAACGACGTCTCGCCCGGAACCGGCATCATGGGCGGCGCCGAGAACGAGATGATGCTGATCACCGCCGCGGGGGCCGAACGCTGGCCGCGCCTCGCCAAGGCGGAGGCGGCGCGCCGTCTCGCCGCCCGCATCGCCGAGACGCTGGGCCCGGCGCCGGAGGCGAAGGCCGCCGAATGAGCGCGCCCGTGGTCCGCCTGATGCCGCTGGCGCATCACGATCCCGGCCTCGCGCCGCCCGCCTACGCGACGGCGGGCGCCGCGGGGGCCGATCTCCGCGCCTGCCTGCCGGACCGGGGCGCGCTGACGCTCGCGCCCCGCGCGCGGGCCGTCGTGCCGACCGGCCTCGCGCTCGCGGTGCCGGAGGGGTGGGAGGGCCAGGTGCGCCCGCGCTCCGGCCTCGCCCTCCGCCTCGGCGTCACCGTGGCCAACGCGCCCGGCACCATCGATTCCGACTATCGGGGGGAACTCGGCGTTCTGCTGGTCAATCTCGGCGACGCGCCGGCCGAGATCCGCCACGGCGAGCGCATCGCGCAGCTGGTGATCGCGCCCGTCGCCCGCGCCCTGTTCTTCACCGTCGAGACGCTGGAGGAGAC